>CAYVAO010000300.1:0-3431 GCA_964448895.1 uncultured Christensenella sp. | reverse complement strand
CTTCGCGCAGGATGCCAACCCGCGCGTGGCTTGCGAATGCGCGGCGAGCACCAACCTTGTACTCGTGATGGGAGAAGTGACCACCACGGCGCATGTGGACGTAACGCAGATTGTCCGCTCCGTTGTGGACGAAATCGGCTATAACAAACCCGAATACGGCTTTGACGCAAATGCACTGACGGTGATCACCGCGCTAAACAAGCAGTCGCCCGATATCGCGCTTGGCGTTGACCACGCGCTGGAGGAAAAGAGCGGCGAACAGGAAGCGCTGTTCTCCACCGGCGCGGGCGATCAGGGCATGATGTTTGGCTACGCTTGCGACGAAACGCCGGAGTGGATGCCGCTGCCGATTTCGCTGGCGCATGCGTTGACCCGAAACCTGACCCGCGTTCGCAAGAGCGGCGAGCTTTCTTATCTTCGTCCGGATGGCAAGAGCCAGGTCACGGTGGAATACGATGGATATACGCCGGTTCACATCGATACCGTTGTCGTCAGCGCGCAGCATGACGACGTGGATATGGAGCAGCTCCGGCGCGAGATTTCGGAGCACGTGATCCTGCCCGTTCTGCCCGCGAATCTGGTCGACGCGCGCACACGCATCCTCGTCAACCCGACGGGACGCTTCGTCATCGGCGGGCCTACGGGCGATTCCGGCCTCACAGGGCGCAAGATCATCGTGGACACTTACGGCGGCTATGCGCGGCATGGCGGCGGCGCGTTCAGCGGAAAAGACCCGACAAAAGTGGATCGAAGCGGCGCGTATATCGCGCGCTATGCGGCGAAGCACGTCGTCGCGGCAGGGCTCGCCAAACAGTGTGAAATTCAGCTGGCGTACGCCATCGGCGTTGCTCGCCCTGTTTCCGTGCGCGTGGATACGTTTGGCACCGGCGTGGTGGAGGATAGTCAAATCGAGCGCGCGGTGGAAAAGGTGTTCGATTTTCGCCCCGCGGCGATCATCGAAACACTCGGTCTTCGCAAGCCGATCTATCGCCAAACGGCGGCATACGGCCACTTTGGCAGACATGATCTGGACCTGCCGTGGGAGCGGCTGGATCGCTTGGACGCGCTGATACAGGCGATCGGGAAATAAGAACCTATCAAGAATAGATAACGCAAGAGGGTTGCCGATCGGCAACCCTCTTGATATCTTGCTGCTGTTATCTTACGGCGAAATTACTTGTCCGTTTTCTCATCCAGAGAGAAGGTGAAGTCATCGTCGTCATCTTCAAATGGGTCTACGTCTTCAACAGGCTCGCCGGGCGTCGATTCTTCTAATAGTCGCGCGGCTTTTCTCGCTTTGCGATCGTCTTCCTTCCATTGGCGGGAGATGAGCATGACGGAGCTGATGATGGCGCAAACGGCAAGCACCATGAATACCTGCTTGGAAAGCTCGCTCGCCATGAATGCCATGACGGCGTTGAACCCGTCTACCACATAAAACACAAGCGTCATCAAACCGAGAATAATAGTCAGGTGCGGCAGCGCGCGGGATAATATACGTTTCATATCCGTCTTTCTCCTTTACTGACCGTTTGAAGCGGTTGGCTCAACGATATAGATAATATCGCTGGTGTCGCGTGGAGAAGATGCCTCCGGCTGACTGCGCCATTCGCCCATATATGTCATGACCGCCGTGTCGCCGCCGTCCAGGTTAAAGGCGACTTTGCAGCCGAGATCGTAAAACACTTGCGCAAGTTGCGCATGGGTCATACCCCAGGAATAATCCTTTTGCCGTCCGTCCACGAGGATGAAGCAGTAATGCCCGGGTTCGTAATATCCGATCGCGGAAAGCGGGTTCGCTTTACCGTTTGCAAACGAGTCGGGGATTTGTCCGTCTTCCAGCAACTGCGGCCCGAATGTCCAAATCTGATAGGGTTCTTTTGCGTAGATCTCGTCGACCTGCGCGCTTTTGATCTTTTGCGAATACGTCTCCATCGTGCCGTCGTAATACAGCACGCAGATATCGCCATAGACGGGCAGGATTCGTTCCCACTCGATTCCGTTGCGAACGACGATGCCGTCATGAAACGCGAAGTTATCACCGGACAAACCGATAATCGAATTTGAAAGCTGAGAGAGCTGCAGCGTGGTCATCACGTTTTTGCGGTCGCCTTCGTTTTGATCCTTGTAGTCCAGCGCCACAGCCGTGCGGAAGCTGGAGATATCTTTGATGTAGATATCCGCCAAATAGTACACGATGGGCTTACTCTCGGTTCCAACCGTATTTTTGGTGATCTCGATGGAAACATTCGCGCTCTTATACGAGGAATCGGTCTGTTCGACTTCGCCGGTCGTAAATTTATCCGCAAACTTTCCACCCAAGAGACCTGTGTCGATCACCTCGGGCGTCGGAGTTGCCGCGTCCTGCGTGGGCGTTGCGCTTGCTTGTGCATCCGCGGCAGGTTCCTGCGTTGTTGCCTCTACAACAGGTGTCGGACTGCTGAGCGATTGCGGCGAATAGTTGCGCTCCCTCAAGAAATAGAGGTAAGTAAACGCACCAAGAAGAGCGCCCAATACCAGCAGATCCACGATTATCGCTGTAATCAAGCGCTTGATGGCTTTTGAACGGGGATTCGTCATGATGAACTGTGATCCTCCTGACTTGGGATATCGTCTGCCGGCAAAGAAAACGGATCAGGCCTCCGGGCCGATCTCTTCGCTCTGCGGCGGGAAAACATATTTGCGCTGCATGTAAAAACTGATCGGGTAGAGCACGAGCTCAACGATAATTTTACCGATGGCCAGCGGCATCAAATGCGTAATCGCAACCATCAAGCCGTAGTTGACGGCTAGAATACCGGCTACGAGCAGATAGTAGCGAAAGATGCTTGCGCGGCTTCTGTTTTCAAACACCAGCTTGCAGTTCATGAAGTAGTTGGCGAGCGAGCTTAATACGCGCGCGCCAACGACGCTGATGAGCAGCGACTGCGCCATACCCTTCGTGCTCGCGGAAAACAGCAGCAGAAGAACATAGTCCAGCAACATCGCGACCATGGAGGAAGCGACGAAGAATAAGATCATCTTGTAGATGCGCCAACCGTCGCGAAAGGCGTTAAAATGCGAGGATTTATTGTCTTCGATATACACGGTTTCGATGGTAACCTCTTCAATCGGATTTCGGTGACGCGTGGCATAGAGGAGCTCAGTGAGCTCGTATTCGTAGCGCTCGCGCTTCATATCCAGCATCATGGGAATACGGAACACGCCAAAGGCGCGCAGTCCTGTCTGTGTGTCGTAAATCTTTACGCCGGTGGAGATGGCGAACACACCTCTTGTAATGGCGTTGCCCGCGCGGCTCTTAAAAGGCACGTTGCCGGTAAACTGGCGGCTTCCGAGAACCAGCTTTTCCGGGGATGCTTCCCATGCCTGGCTGACACGGATGATGTCGTCCGGCAGGTGCTGTCCGTCCGCGTCGATGGTGACGACGCCTT
>CAYVAO010000299.1:390-3449 GCA_964448895.1 uncultured Christensenella sp. | reverse complement strand
GTGCACGATCCGTGCGGACTGCGTGCTTGCCGTGACGGGCCAGCGCGGGCTCCGCACCGGCGATATGATCAATCCGAATATGGCGACCGGAGAGTTGGAAGTGCTGGTGAGCGAATTTAAAATCCTCAGCGAGAGTGAAACGACTCCGTTTGAGATCACCGACAACTGCAAGGCAAACGAACTGCATCGCTTGAAGTACCGCTATCTTGACCTGCGCAGACCCGCGATGCAGAAAAACCTCATCATGCGCCATAAGATCGCGTTTCTTGCGCGGGAATATTTTGATTCCCAGAATTTTCTCGAAATCGAAACCCCGATTTTAACCAAGAGCACGCCGGAAGGCGCACGCGATTACCTCGTGCCCAGCCGTGTGCATCCGGGCAAGTTCTTTGCGCTGCCGCAGAGCCCGCAGCTCTTCAAACAGCTGTTGATGCTCGCGGGATACGACCGCTACTTCCAGATTGCCCGCTGCTTCCGCGACGAGGACCTTCGGGCGGATCGCCAGCCGGACTTTACGCAGATCGACATCGAGATGTCGTTTGTGGAAGAAATTGACGTGCAGACCGTCAACGAAGGATTCCTCAAGCGTCTCTTCAAGGACACGCTGAATGTTGATATCGAGCTGCCGCTGCCGCGCCTGAAATACGCGGATGCGATGGCGCGCTATGGTTCCGACAAGCCCGATACGCGGTTTGGCTTGGAGCTGGTCGACCTGAGCGACATCTTCCAAAAGAGCGAATTCTCCGTGTTCCAAAATGCGCTCAGCAATGGCGGCAGCATCCGCGCGGTCAACGCGAAGGGCGCAAGCGAACACTTCTCCCGCAAAGAGCTGGACGCGATGGGCGAGTTTGTGAAGACCTACCGCGCCAAGGGATTGATCTGGATGAACGACAAGGCTGAAGGTCTTGCGTCTCCGGTGCTGAAATTCCTGACCGAGGACGAGATTGCTGCCGTTCGTAAAGCCGCTAACTTTGAACAAGGCGACGTGCTCTTCATCGTAGCCGACGTAAACAAGACTGTGTTTGCTTCGTTGGGGGCTTTGCGCCTCAAGCTCGCGGAAAAGCTCGACCTGATCCCGAAAGACACCTACAACCTGCTTTGGGTGACCGAATTCCCGTTGTTGGAGTGGGATGAGGAAGAGCAGCGCTTTAGCGCGATGCACCATCCTTTCACCAGCCCGATGGACGAGGATTTGGCGAATTTGGACACCGATCCCGGCAACGTTCGCGCCAAGGCGTACGACATCGTGCTCAACGGCGTGGAGATCGGCGGCGGCTCGATTCGTATTCACTCGCAGGAGCTGCAAAAGAAGATGTTCCGCTGCCTCGGCTTTACGGACGAGCAGGCTCAGTATCGATTCGGCTTCCTGATGGACGCCTTCCGCTTCGGCCCGCCGCCGCACGGCGGAATGGCCTACGGACTCGATCGCCTCGCGATGCTCATCACGGGTTCGCCGAGCATTCGCGACGTTATCGCCTTCCCGAAGGTACAAAACGCTTCCTGCCCGATGACGGGAGCGCCGGACTTTGTGGACGATAAGCAGCTTCGTGAGCTGAACATCGTCTGCACCAAGATAGAGGAGTAATCACGTTGGAAAATTCGGGCGATCATATCGGCCTCGTAACGAGTGTAAAAGACGGTACCGCGCAGATCCACTTTCTGCGCGGCTCCGCCTGTGCGCACTGCGGCGCTTGCCTGACCGTTGGCGACAGCGAGATGGAGATTTCGCTGCCCAACACGCTCGGCGCGAAGGAAGGCGACCGCGTTATGGTCGATCTTTCGCCAAAGCGTGTGGTACAGGCGAGCTTGCTGGCCTATGCCGTGCCGCTCGTGCTGCTGATTGCGGGCGTACTCGTCGGCAGCCGGATTGCGGACTGGGCGGGACTCGTACTTGGCGTTGCCGCCTGCGGACTGGGCTACCTGATTTTGCGCATCGTCGAGAAAAAGAGCGCGAAGAAGAAGAGCTTTCAGCCGACCATGACGCGCATCTTGGATGATTGCGAATAAGACGACGTTATTCTGAATTTTGGATAAAGTTTGAAATCGACCTATGCCGCGTCTGATCAGCGCGGCAGATAGAGCGAAAATAAAATGAGGAACAGGAAACAGCCATCATGAATTTTGCAGAGTCCTATGAAATCGTTTCAATGACCGACCCGGAGATCGGCAACGCGATGAAGCTTGAACTTGGCCGCCAACGCGACCATATCGAGCTCATCGCATCTGAAAATTTTGTTTCCAAGGCCGTGCTCGCCGCGATGGGTAGCCCGCTGACCAACAAATACGCCGAAGGGTACCCGGGTAAACGCTATTACGGCGGTTGCGAATACGTTGACATGGTCGAAACAATCGCCATTGAGCGCGCGAAGAAACTCTTTCACGCGGATCATGCAAACGTTCAGCCGCACGCGGGCGCGCAGGCGAATTTGGCGGCCTATCAGGCGCTGATTCAGCCGGGCGATACCGTGCTCGCCATGAACCTCAACCACGGCGGTCACCTGACCCACGGTCACAAGGTAAACGAGAGCGGCAGACTCTATCATTTCGTGCAGTACGGCGTTCGCGAAGATACCGGCTATATCGACTACGACGAGTTGGAGCGGCTGGCACATGAGCACATGCCAAAGCTCATCGTCGCGGGCGCGAGCGCTTATTCGCGCATCATCGATTTTGAGCGCTTTGGCAGGATTGCCAAGGACGTTGGCGCGTATTTCATGGTGGATATGGCGCATATCTCCGGTCTGATCGCTGCGGGAGAGCATCCCAATCCCTTCCCGTATGCGGATGTCGTGACGAGCACGACGCATAAGACCCTGCGCGGCGCGCGCGGCGGTCTGATCCTCTGCAAAGAGGAGTTTGCAAAGAGCGTGGATAAGGCAGTGTTCCCCGGCATGCAGGGCGGCCCCTTGATGCACATCATCGCCGCGAAGGCCGTCTGCTTCCACGAAGCATTGCAGCCGGAATTCAAGGCGTATCAGCATCAGGTTGTGCTCAACGCCGCGGAACTGAGCAAGACGCTTCAAGAAAACGGCATCAAGATTTTCTCCGGCGGTACGGAT
>CAYVAO010000299.1:0-380 GCA_964448895.1 uncultured Christensenella sp. | reverse complement strand
CGGATGCTGGTTGACCTGAGAGCCCTCGATGTGACGGGCCAGCGTGTGCAGACGCTGCTGGACGCCGCGCACATTACGGCAAACCGCAACGCGATTCCATTTGACACGCGCAATAAGCTGGAGACGAGCGGCATGCGCTTCGGCACACCCGCCGCAACCACGCGCGGCATGAAGGAGCCGGAGATGCGGCAAATCGGTAACCTGATCGCCAGAATCATCAAGGAAGGCGAATCGGCTGTTCCGTCCGTAAAAGCGGAAGTGCTGGAAATCTGCAAACGTTTTCCGCTGTATGAATAAGTAAGTAGAAGAAGGGCGCGCCGTGCGGCGCGCCCTTGTTGCTAGTATGATAGATAATTCGAGGGAATAGTGATGAGGGAAAT
>CAYVAO010000298.1:0-3456 GCA_964448895.1 uncultured Christensenella sp. | reverse complement strand
AGAAAAAGAAGCGCTCCCGGTCACGGCCGAGGTTGTTGAGCCGGAACCGCCGCGCGTAAAGTAAAACGAGATATTTTTGCAGACGGGCGGATACGCTTCCGCCCGTTTTGCAGGATTTAACCAGCTTAAGAGCTTATCAATCGATCTGTTTTACCGAAGGAACCATTCGGCGGATGAAAAGGGGTTTTACAGCTTATGAAACTCAAGGTTTTTGATCGTATTCTATTGGGAATACTGCTCATTGCGGCAATTCTTGTTTCCTTTGTGCTCTTTGGCATCGCGGCAAATTTAATTCCGCAAGATCAGGCGACATGGTTTGTTTCCCTGTTTTATATGTATCGCGAGAATGCGCTGATTCTGGCGGGCAGCGGGCTTGTGTTGCTTCTCATCAGCATCAAGCTGCTCTTTGCCGGAAAAGGCAAAAAGGCGGACGCACGTCCCGCCTCCGCGCTGATGAAACAGACGGAATTCGGCGGAACCTATATCTCGCTGGAAGCGATCGACAGCATGGTGCAGAAGCACTGCCGCGCGGTATCCCGCGTGAAGGATGTTCACACGACGCTCCAATCCACGGAGACCGGTGTTACCATCGGCATTCGCCTCTGCGTACTGCCGGATACGGATGTGGTGACGCTTTCGAGCGAACTGCAAAAGTCGCTGAAAGAAAACGTTGAGTCGCTCACCGGCATCACGGTCAACGAGATTGGTGTTCTGGTGGAGAGCGCGGCACCCGTTGCCGCGGCGACGACCGCCGTTTCCCGCGTCGAATGAGGCAACAGCGATGAATGCGTTTTTAGAGTTTGTGAAAACGCACAAGTATACCGTGCTTTTTGTTGCGCTGGGACTTGTGCTGTCGATTTTGTTTTTCACGATTGGATTTTGGCGTACGCTATTCCTCCTCGTGATCCTTGCGCTTTGTTTCCTCATCGGATACCTGCTCGATCAGGGCGGGCCGGAAGGAATCAAAGAGTTTTTTACCAAGCTGTTTTCGAAAAAATAAACTAATTTATAGACTGGAATTCGATCGACCATGAGCAGAACGACCGCGCGCGAAGTCGCGATGATGATGCACTTTTCCAATCTGTTGGGCGGAGAGAACACTCCCGAACACGTCTGCGAGGAAGCGGAGCTTCTCGGCACACTGGATGAGGAGGACTTACTCTACGTCAGCCAGATGCTGGATGGCGTGCGCGCGCATACCGAAGAGATCGACGAATTTGTCAGCCGTTATTCAAAAGACTGGATGATCGATCGTATCGCGCGCGTGGATTTGAGCATTTTACGCGTGGCGATCTACGAAATGCTCTACCGCAAGGAAGATGTTCCGACCGGAGCCGCGATCAACGAGGCGGTCGAGCTCGCCAAGCGCTATGGCGGCGAGCGCTCCTATGCGTTTGTCAACGGCATTCTCGGAAGCGTCGCCAAAGAGCTTGTCTCCCCGTGAGCGGGCTGTATCTGGGCGTCGATACCAGCAACTATACGACGTCCGTATCTTGTGTATCTAACGAAGGCATCGTTTTCGAACGGAGAACGATGCTTTCTGTCCCGTTGGGCGAACGCGGGCTAAGGCAGAGCGACGCAGTGTTTCAGCATGTGCGCAATCTGCCGCCGCTGATCAGCGCTATGCTGGACGGGATCGATCGCGCGCAGGTGCGCGCGGTAGCCGTCAGCGCGAAACCGACGGCGGAGGAGCAATCCTATATGCCCGTTTTTCTCGCGGGTAAACTGGCGGCAATCTCCATCACGTCCTCGCTCGGTGTGCCGCTATTAGAGACCACGCATCAGGCGGGGCATGTGCGTGCGGCGCTGCTTGGGCAGGAAGAGCGCTTTGCAGAAGTTACTTTTCTCGCGATGCATCTATCTGGCGGAACGACGGATTTACTGCTCGTCCATCGAAAGGACGGTCAGATAGGAACCATCGAGCGCATCGGCGGCTGCGACGATCTCCATGCGGGACAGTTTGTGGATCGCGTGGGCGTCCGGTTGGGGCTTTCGTTTCCAAGCGGCGTTGCGCTGGAGAAGCTTGCGCGCGCGGCGACGGATCACTCGATCAAGCTGCCCGCCAGCGTGAGAGCACTTAACTGCTCGTTTTCCGGGCAGGAGAGCCAGTGCCAGCGGCTCATCGAGAGCGGCGCCGCAAAAGAGTCGATCGCGTTTGCAGTCTATGACTGCATGGCGCGCACGTTTTCGAAGCTGCTCACGAATGCGTTTGCCGAGACCGGCTGCAAAACCGCGCTGCTTTCCGGCGCGGTATCCGGCAGTCTGCTGTTGCGGGAACTGCTGCGTCAGCGGCTAAACACAGAGCTGTTTTACGCGAAAAGCGGGCTTTCATCCGACAATGCGGTCGGAACCGCGCTGTTAGCGCGAGATACTTTTGACAACTAGCGTTTTTTTGCGCTGATAAGAAGATCGTAAGTTGGGAGGTGGGCGATATGGAGCAGGCGTTAACGCCGGTATTTCGCGTAAGCGAGCTCAATGAATACGTCTCGCTCGTGCTCTCCAACGATCCGAATCTTTGCGATCTGCGGGTCAGCGGCGAGATCAGCGGCTTTAAGCGACACTCGTCCGGGCACCTCTATTTTTCGCTCAAAGACGAAAGCGCACTTGTACGCTGCGTGATGTTTCGCCAACAGGCGATTCGCCTCAACTTTCAGCCGCAGGACGGCATGCAGGTGCTTCTCTACGGCAAAGCCTCGCTCTATGAAAAAGACGGCTCGTTCCAACTCTACGCCAACTATCTCAAAAAGAGCGGAGAAGGCGAGCTGTATCTGCGCTTTCTCAAGCTAAAAAAAGAGCTCGAAGAGCGCGGCTGGTTTGATGAAGCGCGGAAGCGATCACTTCCGATTTTACCGCGCAAGATTGGCGTGGTGACCAGCGGAACGGGCGCCGCCGTACAGGATATATTGAACATCATCAGCCGGAGATTTCCGCGCATGCCGGTCGTTGTTGCGAGCGTTCGCGTACAGGGCGCGGGAGCCGCCGAAGAGATCGCAAAAGCCATTCGGCAAATGAACCGGAAAAATGCGGCGGATGTATTGATCGTCGGTCGCGGTGGCGGTAGTATGGAAGACCTCTGGGCGTTCAATGAGACCGTCGTAGCGGAAGCGATCGTGCAAAGTAAAATTCCCGTAATCAGCGCGGTTGGGCACGAAACGGATTTTACCATTGGGGATTTTGTGGCGGATTTGCGTGCGCCAACGCCTTCCGCCGCCGCTGAACTTGCCGTTCCTGAGATGGACGCAGTTTACGAGGCTGTGCGGCTGGAAAGCAGGCGGATGAAGCGTGCGCTGCAATCTCGCGTGGAACGCATGCGCGCGAACGTAAAGCTTTTCGCCTCGGCAAAGGCGTTTCGTCTATTGGAAAACAGGCTCATGAGCGAACGGCAGTCGCTGGATTACACGCGGGTGCTTGCCTCTCGCGGCGCAAAAGAGCGGATCAGGCGCGCAAGAGCGGAGC
>CAYVAO010000297.1:0-3456 GCA_964448895.1 uncultured Christensenella sp. | reverse complement strand
CGCTTTTATTGCATCGCAATTCTTTTTATGCGTTTTGTTGCAGATACCGCGCGATGGTATAAAGCAACTCTTTGTTACCCGGCGGGTATTTCCCGCGGTTGATGAAAAGCTGGTCGAGGCGCTTTTGATTGCCAAAGTTCCAAATTGCCTTGATCTCCTCGCGAACGTTACGCTCGATGCGCGCGGGCTTGGTGTTGCAGCGCTCCGCCACTTTCGGATATAGTACGCGGGTTGTGCTGGTCACTTGCTCCTCTTGCATGATCAATTCGAGCGTCATCGCCATCTGCACATATCCGAGCCTCCCTGTCGGCGCACCGAGCCTGAGTAACTCTTGATCGATTTTTGACCTCACGTGTTTGTCCTCCCTGTCATTTTTCACCAATAAACAGACATTAATCTACAAAATAACAAATTTCAACGGTTCCGCTATTCTTCGAGATTAATCGACTTTTTTCGCGTTTTTTCGACTCTTTGTATATACATCATTTCCGGTAATTTTTCAAATGTATTTTCAAACCGAATCACGGAAAGATTGATTTCAATAAGTACTATTGTTCACAACGTATTCTATCTGTTTTCAAAAAATCGATCATCGTTTGATATAAATCGCAATAAATCAATTCTTGTCGTTTTTGCATCACGCGTCGATTGCGGTACATTGCGTTAGATGATAAGATGTGAATAAGAGTTCTTAAATCCTAACATCAAACAGAATTGAATTTGGAGGCGCGACATCATGATTTGGACGTTGAAAAAACTCTGGTACCGTGTGTTTCAGTTTGTGCTCACTTCATGCATGTATCTCATGCCCTGGCGTCAGCCGGAGCTGCTCAGCGGCCCGGGCAGCATTAAAAAACTGCCTGCGTTCATCAAGAGCAAAGGCGTCAACCGTGTGTTGATCGTGACCGATTCTGTGTTGCGAAAGCTTGGTCTGTTGGATTCGTTTTTTGCGGCTTGCGACGAAGCGGGCCTTCAGGGAATCGTCTACGATGGCGTCGAACCGAATCCCTCGATTGAGAATATTGAAGCCGCGCGAAAGCTCTATGTCGATAACCATTGCGAAGGCATTGTCGCGTTCGGTGGCGGTTCCGCTATGGACTGCGCAAAAGCCGCTGGCGCGCGTGTGGTCAAACCGCGTCAGAGCGTGGCGCAGATGGGCGGCACGCTGCGCGTGCTCAAGAAACTCCCGCCGTTGTTTGCGGTGCCAACCACCGCGGGTACCGGTTCCGAGACGACCATCGCCGCCGTGGTGACCGACCGCGCGACACATCATAAATATGCCGTTCAGGACCTTTGCCTGATTCCGCGCTATGCGGTACTCGACCCCGAGCTCACCGTCGGTCTCCCGCCGCATATTACAAGCACGACGGGCATGGATGCGTTGACCCACGCGGTGGAAGCCTATACCAACCTGTTTGCGCCGAAGTCGACCGACAAACTCGCGGTCGAAGCGGTCAAACTGATCTTCGAAAATCTGGAAAAAGTCTATCAAGACGGTCATGATCTCACCGCGCGCTACAATATGCAGTTGGCGGCTTTTTATGGCGGCGCCGCGTTTACCCGCGCTTGCGTGGGTTATGTCCACGGCGTTGCGCATACGTTGGGCGGCCTGTACGGCACGCCGCACGGCCTCGCCAACGCGGTGATATTGCCCTATGTGATGGAGCACTTCGGCCCTGCCGTCTACTATAAACTCGCGCGCCTAGCCGAAGCGGTCGGCATCAACGGCAAAGACGACGAGGAGAAAGCAAAAGCCTTTATCCGCGAAATCCGTCGCATGAACGCGGATATGAAGATTCAAGACAAATTTGATTTCATTCAGGACAAGGATATTCCGCAGATGATTCAATGGGCGATGAAGGAAGCAAACCCGATCTACCCCGTGCCCGTTCTTTGGCACGAGCCGGAGTTTACTGCGCTGATTCAGGATATCCGCGCGCAAAAGTAAATGAACGCCAGATTTGAGCGGCAGATTCTCATGCCGCAAATTGGAGAAACGGGCCAGGCGAAGCTCTGCGACTCATCGGTTCTGGTCGTAGGTTGCGGCGGCTTGGGTTCTACCCTGCTGTACGCCCTTTGCGGCATCGGCGTCGGTCGAATCGGCTTCTGCGATGGAGACGTTGTTTCGCTGTCAAACCTCAACCGGCAATATCTGCACACACCGGACGATATCGGCAGAAACAAATCGCAGTCCGCCTATGAAAAGCTCCGCGCCTTTGCGCCGGAGTTGGTTTTGGAACCACATGCGTTTTTTCTTGCGCAGGAAACCGCGCTCAAGTTGGTGCCGCGTTACGATCTGGTTCTGCTTGCGGTGGATTCGATCGAGTCCAGGCTGATTGTCAATCGCGCTTGCGTAGAAACCTGCGTTCCGCTGGTTGACGCGGGTATTGACGGTCTCAATGGCTCTCTTTACACCTATCGTCCGGGTCAAACCGCGTGTCTTGCCTGCTATTATGGAGACGTCGCTTCGGAAAAGTCCGCGCCGATACCAAGCTTTGCGCCTATTGTCTCCGCAATCTCCGCGTTGGAAGCGCAGAGCGCCGCAAATATCTTGCTTGGGTTTCCAAATCCCACCGACGGGCGGATGATGCTCTTTGACGGAGCGAGTATGACAACGGAGTTTGTGTCCATTTCGAAGAATCCAAACTGTTCCATCTGCGCATAAACTACGCATTAAAAAACAGGCAAGCGATTTTTGTCGCCTGCCTGTTTTTTGCTTGTTGGAATTTTAGGAAAAGCGTAGAATCGGAGCTTTTACCAAGTTGAGCACGAGCGCGGTCAGTCCTGTCAGCGGTAAAAAAACCACCATCGCAAGCATCATCAGCAGCTCATAAATCACATTGCTCCGCGGATCCGCTTTGCCACGAAAACGGAGCAGGAACGAGCCGGACGGAATCCCGACCGCGTTCCCCATCATGATCATCCGCGTGACCGCGAGAATGCCGTATGCGCCTGTCTCACCGTATTCCTGCGCGATGCGCTCCCAGCTTTCGCGCGCAGGCTTGCCGCGCTGATCCGCATAATGCTGCGCAAACAGCACGCCGGAAAGCTCCTCCTGCGGAACGTCGGCAAAGCTGCCGCCGAGCATCGCGCGAATCTCCTCCGCGCTGAATCCTTCCTCCAGCGCGACCTTGGTGTGATAATACGAGCACATCGCGCAGCCGTTGACTTCCGTCACCGCGAGCATGATACGCTCCAAAAACGCCTTGTTCATCTTCCCCGCCGCTTTCGCTTTTTTCAAAAGCGGAATCGAGCGAAACGCGCGTGTCATGATTTGATAGAGTTCCCAAACCGAAAATAGTTTCTTACCGGATGAATGCATGTTTTCTGCTGTACTGTATCTGATTATCATTATTATTTTACGCCAAAACAGAAATTAGAGCAATAGAAAACGCCCGCTTCGTTCTGCAGGCGTTTTCCGACTTGACTGATATCTGTTATTTCTTGTTCTTCAGC
>CAYVAO010000296.1:0-3462 GCA_964448895.1 uncultured Christensenella sp. | reverse complement strand
GATGATGGTAGAGCAAAGCAGGATATCATACCGCTGCTCCAAAAAGTCGAGCATTGCGTTTTCCAGCTGGGTTTCACCCATCTGACCGTGCGCAATGACGATGCGCGCCTCCGGCACGAGCGATTCCAGCTTCCTGAGCGTCTGATCCATGCTGACGACGCGGTTGGAGACCACATACGCCTGCCCTTTTCGCGCGAGTTCGCGGGAAAGCGCGTCCTTGAGCAACGCGTCGGTATACTCCAGCACATAGGTCTGCACGGGCTAGCGCGCCTCCGGCGGGGTTTCAATGACGCTGATGTCGCGGATGCCTGTCATGGACATATTCAACGTGCGTGGAATCGGCGTCGCGGTCAGCGTGAGTACGTCCACCGTCTTCTTCATCGCTTTGATCTGCTCTTTGTGGTTCACGCCGAAGCGGTGCTCTTCGTCAATCACCAGCAATCCCAGCGCTTTGTACTTCACGTCCTTTGCCAGCAGCGCATGGGTGCCGACGACAACGTCGATCTGCCCTTTTGCGAGGGCTTCCTTGACCGCTTCTCGCTCCTTCGGCGTCTGAAAGCGGGAGAGCGCCGCCATCTTCACCGGAAAATCGGCAAAGCGCGAGCACATGGTGTCGTAGTCCGCACCAGTAACGCCGCCTGTTTGCCGTCCTGAATTGCTTTAAAGAGCGCCCTCAGCGCTAGCTCCGTCTTACCGTAACCAACGTCTCCGCAGAGCAGACGATCCATCGGGCGAACCTGCTCCATGTCAGCTTTGATCTCCTGGATGCTCTGCTTTTGATCGGGTGTGAGCTCATAGGGGAAGCGCTCTTCAAACGTTCTCTGCCAGGCAGTGTCCTTGGAAAACGCAAACCCGACCGCGCTCGCCCGCTCCGCATAGAGCGCCGCGAGATCGACCGCGAGCTTCTTTGCCGCGTTCTTCGCCTTGTTGACGCGGTTTGTCCACTCCGCGCCGCCAAGCTTGATCAGTTGCGGGCCAACCTCGTCCTCTCCGCCGCCGACGTATTTCTGCACGCGGTCGAGCTGATCCGTCGGGATATAGAGGCGGTCTCCGCCGCGATATTCGATTAAGAGATAGTCCTTCGTGTTGCCCTGCACGGTCAGCGGCTCGACCTTGACGAAACGCCCGACGCCGTGCGCTTCATGCACGATATAGTCGCCCACCGAAAGCTCGGAAAACGAAAGATGTTTCTTCGATTTACTCTTCTTCACCGCGCGTTCGGTACGACCCGTTACCTCAAATTCGGTGAAGATGTTGAGTTTGTATTGCGGGTAGGAAAATCCGCGCGCGAGCTGGCCCGGCAAAATCAGCGTTTTGCCCGCGGGCAGTTCCTCCGGCAGTTCGTTCATCGCCGTAGCATGCGCGTCGTAATCCGAAAGGTTATGGAGCAGCTCTTCCGTCTGCTCGCCCGCGTAGATGACAGTCCTCTCACCCTGTTGATTCAGGCGCTTGATCTCGCGCGCAATCTCGTCAAACGCGCCCATGAATTGCGGCGCGCCCCGCGATTCCAAAGAGACGATTTCGCGCGGGGAAAACTGCGGATGCGTCCGCGAGAGCGCGTAAAAGAGCGCGGTTCTCGTCGTGTGCAGGCGTTCCAGCGTCTCGTTTGCGCTGCGTTCCAGCGCGCCCTGCTCCGCAACGCCCTCATCCCGCTCCAGCATGGCTTTCACGGTTTCGGCAAAGCGCATCTGCTCGGTGCGCAGCGCCTCGTCGATGAGCAGCGCTTCGTCCACCACGAGGATCGCGTCCTCGCGCAGGTAGTCCAGCAGTGTCTCGGTCTTCTTATAGAGCAGCGGAAGCAGAACGTCTCCGCCGACGCTCGAAACGCCCTCGCTCCAGGCTTCCTCCTGATCGCTCAGCCCCGTCCTGCCCGCGATGCGCTTGAGCGCTTTTTGCGTGAGCTCCTTCGGCTGCGGCGTTTCCAGCGCGGGACGGATCAGAACGCTCTGCACCTGCTCCACGCTGCGCTGGCTGACCGCGTCGAAGGTACGCATCTGATCGATCTCGTCGCCGAAGAACTCGATGCGAACGGGATATTCCTCGCCGGGCGCGAACACGTCCACAAGGTCTCCGCGCGCGGCGCATTGCCCGCGTCCTTCCACCATCTCCACGCGCTCGTAGCCCGCGGAAACCAGCCGCTCGATGAGCGCTCTGGGTTCCAGCGTGTCGCCGACGTGAAGCGTAATCTGGCTGTTTGCAAACGCGCCCTTCGGGGCAAGCGTCTGCATGAGGGCCGCCGCACTCGCGGCAATTACGCAAGGTTCGCCGTCGAGCAGCGCACTCAGCGCGGAGATGCGCGCGCCGCGGTTTTCACCGGAGGCGGCATGTACATAGGTCAGCGGCGTTTCGCGCGGCAAAAACAGCTCCGCGCGCACGCCATAGAGACGCACGCTTTCGTTGAGCTGCGTCGCGGTTACATCCGTCGCGGTCACAAACAGCACCTGACGCGTACGCGCCAGCGAGGCGCAGAGATGCGCCTTTGCATTTGCGGCAACGCCAAAAGCCGCGACCGGGCCTTTGCCCCCCTCCAGCGCCAAACGCATGCGCTGGTAATCTGTCGCGGAATCGAGTAAATTCAATATTGGGTTATGGTTCATGCCCGGCGTCAAGCGTCCCCCGTTTATCCTGATAGTCGGGACGCGAACGGTTGTTACTCCGTCTTCGTCCCGCCGATGTGTCGTTTGTTGTATTCGGCCTGCGCCTTGGATAAGTTACCTTCCAGTATCAAGCGCACCGCGTCCGCCGCGTCGTGAAACGCCGTCGCTAGCTCCACCTGATCTTCTTTGCTCGGCTTACCCAGCACATGCTTTTTTAAATCTTCGCCGCCGTTGCCGCCAACGCCGATCCGCACACGCGGGAAGTTCTCGCTGCCGAGGGTGCCGATGATGGAGCGCATGCCGGTGTGCGTGCCCGCGCTGCCGTTTCCGCGAATGCGAAGCGAGCCAACCGGCAGCTCGATATCGTCGTAGAGCACGATGAGGTGTTCCACGGGGCACTTGTAAAAATGCAACACCGCCTGAATGCAGTCGCCGGAGAGGTTCATATAGGTCGTGGGTTTGACCAATATCACGCGCTCGCCGTTGTAATTTCCTTCGCCGTATACGCCGGAAAAACCGCGCTTGGTAACCTTTATTTTTAAGTAGTCCGCGAGTACATCCAGTGCCTGAAAGCCCGCGTTGTGGCGCGTGCGCTGATAGAGTAATCCCGGATTGCCGAGTCCTGCGACGATGAACATATGTACCCCACCGATTCAAGTAGAAATCCAACCTATATTAGCACGAACGCGCGCTCTTGACAACCTTCCTATATTGGTGATACGCTAATAAAACTATATAAGCAACGACGGAAAGAGTAGCAAACTCGCGCGTTTGAAGAGAGATTCGGGGTCAGGTGAAAGCCCGAAATCGCGCCTTTTGTGAACATGGCTCCCGAGCTTCTCGCGGTGAACGCTCCATTCGCGTC
>CAYVAO010000295.1:0-3474 GCA_964448895.1 uncultured Christensenella sp. | reverse complement strand
GGTTTTGACTAGGGGTACGACACTGAGAGGAAAGAGTATATCTCAAAAGCTTTTCCGCTTGTTGAGCCCATTATTTCAGGCGACGGTGTTTCCGCCTGCCTGTTTGGCGAGCGTCGCCTTTTCCTGCGCCAATCGCAGCAGCTCGCCGGCTGTAATCGACAACGTGTTGATCTCCATCGTCTGCACGCCAAAGCTGCACGTTAGACTCACTTCGTCGCCTTCAAACGGGAGCCGTTCGCTCATGATCGCGAGGCGAAGATTGTTTGCAAAACGAAGCGCCGCGCGGTGATTTACGCCGGGCAGGCAGATCACAAACGCATCCGCATCTTCCCGCGCAACCCAGTCTTCCGCTTTGCGCGCTCTTTTTTGCATCGTTTGCGCCACGTGCTGTAGCACAAGGTCGCCCACCATGCGTCCGTGTTTTGCATTGATCGATCCAAACTGGTCAATATCTACATATAGAATAGAAAGAGCTCGTTCTCGCTGCCGGGAAAGCTGCATCGCCTCGGAAAGTGCCTTCTCGATATAGTTCGGGTGATAAACCCCCGTCAGCACATCCAAATTGCTCCGGCCTTCAGCGCCAGCGCGTTCCTCGCGCCTTGCTGTCGTGCCGGTCGCAACCAGTTTTGAAGTTTGATACGCAGCTTTCATCGCTCTTTCCACTTCATTCATCCCGTCTGTCGATCTTTTGCGATTTATTTCAGCGTGATCATACTGTAACTGCGCGCAAAAAAGAAAACCGATGTAATAAACCTGCCAAAAAATGACTCGAAATGCAGACGCGATCATGTTTCCAATCCGCAATTCCGCTCAACTTTGCTTGAGCTGCGCGGCTTTTGAGCCGATGAGTGGTCGAATTTTCGTTAAATCAATTCAAATCAATAGAAGAAAGCATGTATAATTGATGTAATTGTGCTATGATGTTCGTTGTTTTATCGCGCACGGCGCAACAAGGAGAACTGTAAAACGTGTTCTTAACATCAAAACTGCGTTTTATGACATCAATCTTCACCCGTTTGTGAAAAGAGGTATGATGCGAATGAGGAAAATAGACAAAGTAAGAATCCGGCTTTGCGTGGCAAGAGTTGCCGCCCAAGTGAGCGAGGCGGTGAGCCTTAGCCGATGAATATCTTTATCTGTGACGACAACGCGGAGCAAACCTCACTCTGCAAGCAGGCGATTCAGCTGCTTTCGAAAAAGCACGGCGTTCACGCGAAGGTTAAAACCTTTCCTTCCGGCGAAGCGCTGCTGTTTGAAGCGGAGGATCAGTACGCAACCCTCGATCTTGTCTATCTGGACATCCATATGCCCGGACTCAACGGGATGGAGACGGCGAAGCGCCTGCGCGAGATCGGCTTTCCGGGCGATATCGTCTTTTTCACCGTCTCGCCGGATTTTGCGATCGCGGGCTATGACGTGAGCGCGCTTCACTACGTGGTGAAAGAGAAAACGTCCGACGAGAAGTTTGAGGAAATCTTCCTGCGCGCCTGCGAGCGAAAGAGCCGCCGCGAGAGCGAGGTGCTGGTGCTCACCTGCGCGGGAGAGAGCCGCTGCATCCCGCTGGAGGACATTCGCTACTTTGAGATTCAGCAGCGCATCGTCACCGTTGTTTACGCGAAAGAACGCTTTGAGTTTTATTCCACGATGATGCGACTGGAGGAACAGCTCTTTAACCGCGGATTTGTGCGCACACATAAGTCTTTTCTGGTCAGCAAGCGATTCATCCGCAGCATTGATAGCACGCGCGTGCTGCTGGACACCGGCGAAGAGCTGCCGGTTGGCAAGCGGTATTACGCGGAGAGCCTGGCGAGCATCGGCGTGGCAAGCTAAAGCATAACAAAACGCCTCTTCGATCGGTAAACCCGACAACGCAAAACGCTTCATTCTTCCAACACAACGACACGCGAGGAACGCGATGATGAAACGAGCAAACCGCATCTCCCTTGCCGCATTAGCGCTGGCGATCCTGCTGGTTTGGTTCATTCTGCCTTCCTCCGCGCTCGCCGCAAGCGCAAAATCAAACGATAACCACACGGACACGGCAGACTATTGTCTCCGGGCGCACGACGTCAGCATTGGCTTAAGCGAGTTTTCCGGTAAGACGCGCACGGAGCTGGAAAGCGACATCGTCGCAGCCTCCGCGTTTGCGTTTTTGATTCGCGATACGGTCAGCGGTACCGGCTTGTTTGAGCCCATTACTTCCGGCTATTCGGTCGATTTCTCCGGCTTATCGGAGGCTGCATCCAGTTCCGGCTATGTGGTCACCGTCTCGCTGCCCGCGATCTCCCTTAGCACGCCTTCCGTCATCACATTCCGCGTGTTTGTGGTGGACGATCTGCCGCATCCGCGCGCAGTCGACTACGCTTTTATCAGCGGAACGGCGGAACACGCGCTGCCGGACGGCGTAACGGCGCAGTTACCAGCAGGCGAAAGCATTCTCTCCGGCGAAACGGTAACGCCCGCGAGTTCGTTTACCAGCGTACGAGACGGCGCGGGGATGTGGACATTCTCCGGCTGGTCGCCCGATCATGTAACCCTGTCGGATTCGGACGTCTTGTTCACCGGAACCTGGATTTGGACGCCGCTGCCGGTCTACACGGTTACGTTTACGTTTGTCAGCGGCACCAGCGGCCGCACGCTGCCGGACGGTGTGTTATCAAAACTCCCGATGTCCACAACCGGCGTGGACGGAGACGTATTTACGCCACCCGACTCATTTCGCTCGTATCACATGGTAGAAGGGACCTGGCGCTTTCACGGTTGGAATTTTTCGAGGCAAACCGTTGCGGGCGGTAACCTGACCTTCGTTGGCGAGTGGCGCTGGCACTGGAACAGCGTTGTCATTACGCCAACTGCTACTGCGACCGCAACGTCCACCCCAGCCCCAACCATCGCGATCACGCCCGCACCTACGCTGCCACCTTCCTCGCCTGAGCCACCGAGCATTCAGGTGCTCGAGCAAACGCCAAACGAACCGCCGACGCCCACGACAAGCGGCGCGGCAGGAGGAACCGCAAGAATGATCGTTGCAACCGCGCTGGCGGCACTTGTCGCCTCTCAATCGTTCGCCGTCGCTTCCGATCTCAAGGTGCTCAATTGGTATCAGGCCAAGAAGGCCGCGGCACGGAGGCGTTAACATGAACTGGCTGCTCAACGTAATCATCGTTGTCCTCGCCGTCGCGCTGATCGTGCTGGTCGTACTGCGCGTCCGCCTCAAAAAGCGGCTGGACAGCATCGACGGTCTAGTCGGGGTCACAAAGCGCGGCTCTTACAGCGGCAAAGTGATCGGCGGTGAATTCACCAAAGTGTATCCGAATCAAAAATCGAAATAGCGAAGGGCTTGTGCCCGCGCCTGCACCCCGCCCTTCGACGGGGTGCTATTTATTTGTCTGCAATAAACTAAAATCCATATAAAAATTACCCCGTGTGGTAATTCGCTCTTTTCTGATAACCCGCGCAAAACAAAGGCGCAAT
>CAYVAO010000294.1:0-3497 GCA_964448895.1 uncultured Christensenella sp. | reverse complement strand
ATGTTCTGAACATGGTCGTCAGCAAGCTCACCAGCGCGGATATCCAGTCCACAATCACGCCGGACGAAGGGCGAAACGTACCCTGGCACATCTATAACATCGAGGCTTGCGATACCGCAAAGCAGACACTGGTCGGGCTCGACGGCCTGATGGAAATGGTAGAACTCAAGAAAGACGGCTATCTGGAAGAGAAATCGCGGGAACTCACCGAGCGGGCCGTGCTGTTCCTCGAAGAGATGATCGAAAAAGGCGGCTATTTCGCGGCGGTCGAGAGCGGCATGTTCGTCGACAGCGGGCTTTTCCCGGAGCGCAACGGAGACGGCATCGCGCGTAAGCTTGCCGCCGGAATTGGCGCGGGCACGGTGATCAAACGCGAAGCGGACTATATGGCGCCCGTCACCGCGCACTACGGCAAAAACAACGTTGCGCAATACGGCGGAGACCCAACAAATCCTGCCTCGCTCATCGGCGGCTGTACGCTGGAAGCGCCGGAAAAGATCGTTTATATCGACGAGCTCGACGAAGACGATAACGTCTATCTGCGCATGGACGCGGTGAAAGCGTTTGCCCAGCCGAACGCCGCGAAGATTAAGCCGGAGATGGAGTGGCTCGCGGACGGAACCGTGCTGCTCACGTTCTGTTTCCCTGCGGAGAAGAAAATCGCCGAAGCCGCCGCCATTGAGTGCGCGCGCCGCATGAACCTGAAAGATATCGCGGTGAGTTCGCGCGAGGTGTTACACCGCGCGGAAGGCACACGGATTGAACTCAAGGGCAAGGTCGATTTTGAGATCGACATTGATTCGCTCGTGATTCAGCCGGAGCCGGATGTGCTGAGTGAAGAAGAGTTGCGCGCGGCGATCGAGCGCAAGCCCATGCGCGTGGTCTGCGGCACCATCGGTGAAGACGAGCACTCGGTTGGTTTGCGCGAGATCATCGATATCAAGCACGGCGGCATCGAAAAATACGGCATCGAGGTGCATTATCTGGGCACCTCCGTTCCGCCGGAGAAGCTCGTCGGCGCCGCCATCGAGCTCAACGCGGACGCGATGCTTGCTTCGGTCATCATCTCGCACGACGATATCCATTATAAGAACATCGCGCGCATCGACCGCATTGCGCGGGAGATGGGCGTGCGCGACAAGCTTCTGTTTGCCGCGGGCGGCACACAGGTGGAAAGCGAACGTGCGAAGGAAGCCGGCGCTGACACGGGCTTTGGCAGAGGCACGCACGGAAATCACGTTGCGACGTTTTTAGTCAAAGAACGTGAACGCCGCGAGAGAGAATAACATGTTTGCGGACGTACTCATCGCCGAAATCGGCTCCACCACCACGTTGGTCAGCGCGTTTGCGCTGGGTGAATCCCCGCGCCTTCTGGGACAGGGACAAGCGGCGACGACGGTGCTGCAAGGTGACGTGCGCGTGGGACTCAATAATGCTATAAACGCGTTGAAAGCGAATCTCGGCACGGGCACGCTCGACTACAGTGAGTTGCTCGCTTCGTCCAGCGCGGCGGGCGGGCTTAAGATGTGTGTTCACGGGCTGGTCTACGACATGACCGTCAGCGCGGCGAAAGCTGCCGCGCTTGGCGCGGGCGCAATCGTGCGCCAAACCACGGCGGGTAAGCTCACCGACGACGATCTTGCGGAGCAACGCGCGATCCAGCCAAACTTAATCCTGCTCGCGGGCGGAACGGACGGTGGAGAGCGCGAAACGGCGCTCTATAACGCGCGACGTATCGCGCAGGATGGCACAGGAACACCCGTGCTTTACGCAGGCAACGCGCAGAATCAATCTGCGATTCGCGCGATCTTTGAGCAGGCGAATGTGCCAATATACATCACGGAAAACGTTTATCCGCGTCTCGACGCGTTGAATATCGAGCCCGTGCGCAAGGTGATTCATACCGCGTTTGAAAAACACATCGTGACAGCGCCCGGTATGGAGCACATCCGCGAGCTGGTAACGGGTTCAATCCTGCCCCCACCCGGTGCCGTGATGGAGGCCGCGATGCTGCTCTATCAGGAGATCGGCGATCTCGTTGTGCTGGATATCGGCGGAGCAACCACGGATGTACACTCGGTCACGCAGGGATCGGACGAGATTGTGCAGCTTTTGACCGCGCCGGAGCCTTTTAATAAACGCACGGTTGAAGGCGATTTGGGGCTGTTTGTCAACGCGCATCATCTTGTGGAGCAGATCGGCGAAGCGAAGCTTTCGCGCGAGCTGAATTTGGATGTTGCGGCGGTGATGCGGGACTATCAGCCGATTCCGGTGAGCGAAGCGCAATTTGCGCTAACTTCACGGCTTTGTCTGGAAGCGGGACTGACGGCGCTCAACCGGCACGCGGGCAGACTAAGGCATTATTACACGCCACAGGGTCGTTCGACAGCCGCTGAGGGAAAAGACCTGACACAGGTAAAGACGCTCATCGGCACCGGCGGCGCGTTGACGCGACTGCCGGAGCGGGAAACAATTCTCCGCAAACTGGCCGACTGCAACGCGGGCGGCAGCATGCTTTACCCCAAACCCGGCAGCATGCGCCTCGCGTTTGACGAAAGCTATATCATGGCGTCGCTCGGCGTACTGGCAAAGACGAATCCGCAGGCGGCAAAGGCCCTATTGCGTGCGACTTTACGATTTGAATCAAACTAGGTATCGAGGTTTTCTATGGCGACTTACCCGCGCATTACGGCGGACTTAACCAAAATCAAACACAACGTCGACATGCTCCAGGCGCTTTGCGCGGAAAACGGCGTTTCCATTGCCGCGGTAACAAAAGTGGTTTGCGCGGATGAACGCATCGTTCAGGTGCTGGAAAACAGCGGGGTAGCGATGCTTGCCGACGCACGGACGGAGAACCTTGCGCGGCTCAACACACGAAAGCCAAAGCTGCTCTTGCGCGCGCCTGCGCCGGAGGAGGCGGAGGAGACGGTGTTGCTTGCCGATATCAGCCTCGTTTCGGAGATTGAGACCATTCGCGCGCTGGGAAAAGCGGCAAGCGCCGCAGGGAAGACGCACCAGATCATATTGATGATCGATCTTGGTGATCTGCGCGAAGGACTGCTGTTTCTCAATCGTGAAGAAATCTACCGTGCGGCGGACGCAGCGAAGGCGGAAGCGGGGGTAGAGCTGGTTGGCGTTGGCCCCACCCTTACCTGCGACGGCGCGAATTTGCCGGACGAGAACAATTTGGGCGAGCTCTGCAAGATTGTAGACGAGCTGCGCGCACGCACAGGATTGCCGATTCCGATCGTTTCCGGCGGTAACAGCAGTTCGCTTGGAATATTGAAGCGCGGATTGGTGCCGGAGTGTGTCAATCATCTCCGGCTCGGCGAGTCGATCTTTCTTGGAAACGACACCGCAGCCTGCCGCGTGATGAACGGGCTTGTTGGCGATGCGTTCACGCTCTCGACAAGGCTCATCGAGGTGCAGCGAAAGCCTTCCGTGCCGATCGGCGAAAGCGGGGCAAACGCGTTTGGCGAGCATCCAACGTTTGA
>CAYVAO010000293.1:775-3503 GCA_964448895.1 uncultured Christensenella sp. | reverse complement strand
TGGGATTCGACCTTACATCGTGAAGGTCGGGCTTGCGGATATCCTGCTTCCGGTCGACGGCAAAGATAAGCTGGATTACGCAACACAAAACCGTGAAGAAGTGGCCAAGCTCTCGAAGGAATTCGACGTCGTTGGCGTGCATCTTTTCTTCTGCCCGAAAGAAAGCGAAACGACTGCATACTGCAGAAACTTTGCGCCGCTGTTTGGCATTGACGAAGAATCTGCAACGGGAACGTCCAACGCTTCTTTGACGCACTATCTGCGTGTACTTGGAAGAGTGAAGCGAAACGAGATCAACACGTTTGTGCAGGGCGAGGCGATGGGGAAGCCTTCGTTGATCTACAGCAAGATTGACGATCGCGACACGATCTGGATCGGCGGCAGCGCCGTGATCTCGGTTGAGGGCGAACTGAAACTGTAGAAAAACGCTCTTTCAAGCGTGAAATAGCTTATAGAATGAGATTAAAAAACAGGAATTCGGAGAAAGAACCATGTACGAACTGCACCAGGCCACAGAGAGCTGCTATTACATCCAGAGTCCGGCAAAGATCGGGTTAATCAAACTTGAGGGAAACGATGTTTGCCTCATCGACAGCGGAAACGACAAGGAAGCGGGACGTAAGGTGCGCCAGATTCTGGACGCAAACGGCTGGCGTTTGCGCGCGATCTATAACACGCACTCCAACGCCGACCATATCGGTGGGAATAAATACCTGCAAACGCAGACCGGCTGCGATATCTTCGCGCCGGGAATCGATCGCGACTTCACCGTGCATCCGCTTTTGGAGCCGTCGTTTCTCTACGGCGCGTTTCCGCCAAAGAGCCTCCGGCACAAATTTCTCATGGCGCAGGAGAGCGAGGCTGATTTACTCACGCCGGAAGCGCTGCCCGCCGGTATCAGCATGCTTCCGCTTCCGGGGCATTTCTTTGATATGGTCGGGTATCGGAGCGCGGATGGCGCGGTCTATCTTGCGGACTGTCTTTCGAGCCGCGAAACGCTCGAAAAATACCAGATTACATTTGTATATGACGTGGCAGCTTATTTACAAACGCTGGAGATGGTGAAGACGCTGGAAGCAAAGGCGTTCATTCCGGCGCATGCGGAGATGACGGAACAGATTGCCCCGCTGGCGCAACAGAACATCGATAAAGTGCTTGAGATTGCGGATCGGATTCGCTCGATCTGCGCTGTACCAACAACGTTTGAATCCGCATTGCAGCAGTTATTCGCCGCATTGGAGCTGACGATGAACTTCGAGCAATACGTGCTCGTCGGCAGTACGGTGCGTTCTTATCTCGCCTGGCTCAGCGACACCGAGCAAGCGGAATATTCTTTCGAGAACGGACAGATGCTCTGGAAATCAAAATAAATAAGTCAGAACAATTCGAAAAGGAGTTGCCCGAAAATGGCAACTCCTTGTTTGTTCAGCGAGATTCAGTTAAAACGTCTTTGCGATCTCCTGTGCTTTGCCAATCGCGTCTCCGACCAGCTTGCCTACATCCTGACCCATAACGTCCAGCGTTTCGATCGCGAGCGTTTGATAATCGCAAACGCCGAGGAAACCGAGAATCGTCTTGAGGTAGCGATCTCCAAGTTCCCAGCCTGAGGTGACGCCGGATGAATATTCTCCGCCGCGGCCGGTGATATTGATCGCCTTCTTGTTGGTGCAGAGGCCGACAGGCCCATCAATCGTGTACTTGAAGGTGACAGTGTTGATGGTGATGTAGTCGATGTATGCTTTCAGAATCGCGGGAATGCCGAGGTTCCAAAGCGGTTCCGCAAAGATGTATTTATCCGCGTTTAAAAACTGAAACGCGTACTTCAGCACGGGGTGCTCCTGCGGGTTCTCCGTTCCGGTCGCGTGCATCATCACGTCCTCTTCTTGCAAGAAACGAATCCCTTCGCGATAAAGATCCAGCTCAATAATCTCGTCCTCAGGGTGATTTTTGCGATAGGCATCCACAAACGCGTCCGAAACCTGAAACGTTCTGGAAAGTCCTTTTGGCTTAGCGTTTGCCTTTATGTATAATACCTTGCTCATAGTTGTGCTCCTTCTCTTGTGTCTCTTTTTACTATTTACAATTCATTGATGAATAAGAATTTATGATCAATTCACTTACTCCTCATCAATCTAACTGTATTGTTTACAATCATTATTATACAAAATAGTATCTATTGTACAAGTAGGCACTATAAAGTATAATAGTATCAAAAAAGATACTATTTTATGAAAAATATTGTTGAGCGAGGTTATGATGAAAACGAATGTTGATTGGCATCAATCCTGCTATATGAGCGAAACATGCGAGCATTACGACGTTTGCCCGATGGTGCTCGTGCAAAAAGTATTATCAGGCAAGCGCAAGATACTGATTCTCTGGTATTTGAGCGACGGCGTGCTGCGCTTTAGCGAGATCAAGCTCAGATTACCGGACGTGACGCAAAAAATGCTGACGCAACAACTCAGGAGTTTGGAAGAAGACGGATTGATCACCAGAACCGTTTATCCGGTCGTGCCGCCAAAGGTGGAATACAGCTTGACAGAGCTCGGTAAAAAGACGATTCCGATCTTGCAACAGATGCACCATTTCGGGGTGGAACTACTAAAGGATTCACGCTTTCAGGGAAAAACGACAGTATTAGATTCTGATCAAATCGGTGATGACGAAGAAGATTAATACGACAATAAATAATAATTATATCTTTTTAGCAACACTGTGATATGAT
>CAYVAO010000293.1:0-765 GCA_964448895.1 uncultured Christensenella sp. | reverse complement strand
ACCATGACAATTCTGAATTGTATTCAAAATGTACGCGGTGAACGCGAACTACTACTCATCAAACCTTGATGAAAGATTGTATAATCAACGAGTAAATATTATTTATCATTTAAGCAACACTGTGATATGATAATGTCACAGAAGGAATTTTATATTAGGAATACACTTATCTTGCAGACGATCCTATGGCCTAAACCTGCAAGACCGAATGCACTGTTTCGCTCAATCGACCGGAATTGCACGAAGAAACGTAGAGGCCTATTTTTTATTGATTACGAAAGGAGCCGTTATGATGATGAGAAAACGGATGTACCTGATTGCGGTTGCCGCCCTTCTAGCCGTATTTACGGTTGGGTGCAGCTTTAGCGCCAGCACGGCAAAGATCGAAGACGCCATTATGACCACCAGCATTGACGCAGAGGGAAAGCCCGGCGATGAAGTCGTTTCTTTTCCGGCGGACGCGGCAGTGTTATATACCTCGGCAAAACTCATGAACGCGCCGGACAATACACAAATTCGAATTGAATGGACTTATGTAACCGGCAACCAACTTATCGATTCTATTGTGTTGGACAGCGGCAATATTGCAAGCCGCTATATCTACTCCAATCTGGAACCGACACAAGCGCTGCCTGAAGGCGATTATCAGGTGCAGTATTTTGTAGATAGTCGCGAAGAGGCGGACGCGACGGTGAAATTCGTCGTTGTTGCGGCGGAGAACAAAACAACGGCTGCAAACCTCGCATAGTTGGAAGACACGCCCCG
>CAYVAO010000292.1:0-3506 GCA_964448895.1 uncultured Christensenella sp. | reverse complement strand
CATCAGAGAAGCGACGAGCGACACAACCGTGATCTGCGTGTTGATGGACGGACCCGCGGTATCTTTGAACGGATCGCCAACGGTGTCGCCAACGACCGCCGCTTTGTGCGCGTCGCTGCCCTTGCCGCCTTCGTGGCCGCTCTCAACATACTTCTTGCCGTTGTCCCAGAGGCCGCCGGAGTTGCTCATAAAGAGCGCGAAGAGCAGACCGCTGATGATGTTGCCGCAGAGGAAGCCGCCAATGGCCTGTACGCCACCGATGAAGCCAACGACGAACGTCGCGATAATCGCCATGAGGCCGGCCGGAATCAATTCCTTGATGGGGCCGTGGGTAGCAATCTCGATGCACTTGTCGTATTCCGGCTAAACGCCTTCTTTGCCTTCCTTGAGGCCGACAATTTCCTTGAACTGGCGATGGATTTCCGCAACCATGCGCTGTGCGTTGCGGTCAACGCCGAGCATCAGCATGGCCGAGAACACGGCGGGAATCGCCGCGCCAACGAGCAGGCCGAAGAACACCATCGGGTTCATCACGTCGAAGTTCGTAATGCCCGCTACGCCGAGTTCGGCGGCGGCAACGTTGACTTCGCTCATGAACGCGCCAAGCAGCGCGATAACGGTAAGACCCGCAGCTGCGATAGCAAAGCCCTTGGTAACGGCTTTGACGGTGTTGCCAGCGGAGTCGAGTTCGTCCGTAATGGCAAGCACTTCTTCGCCAAGATCGCCCATTTCCGCAAGGCCGCGCGCGTTGTCCACGATGGGGCCGTACGCGTCGTTGCTGACGATCATGCCGACGATGGAGAGCATGCCGACCGCCGCCATGGAGATGCCGAACAGAGCATACTGCGTGGACTGTGCCGGATCAACGGCCAGCGGCGCGCAGAGCTTGTACGCAACCAGCGCGGCGACGCCGATGCCGATCATGGCGGGCAGAACGCTCAGCAGGCCGTAGGAAATGCCGGAGAGAATCGTGAACGCCGGGCCAGACTGGCTGGCATGCGCAACGAAGTGGACGGGCTTCTTGGAGTCATCCGTGAAGTAGTCCGTGGTGAGGCCGATGATCACGCCAACCGCGAGGCCGACGATGCAGGCACCCCAGATTCTCCAGGAGTAGTTGAGCAGGTAGGTTGCGACAGCGGTCAGAACGGCGTAGATACCCGTGGTGACGTAAGTGCTGGAGTTCAGCGCCTTGGTCGGGTTGCCGTGTTTACCGATGCGCGCGGTCATAACGCCGATGATGGAAGCAAGCAGACCCAGCGCCGCAAACACGAACACCATGTCGGGGTTGTTTCCGCCGAGCGCGCTGCCCATAACGAGCGCCGCTGCCATGGAAGCCACGTTGGAATCGAAGAGGTCCGCGCCCATGCCGGCGACGTCTCCAACGTTGTCTCCAACGTTGTCCGCGATGACGGCGGGGTTACGGGGATCGTCTTCCGGAATGCCGAGTTCCACTTTGCCCACGAGGTCCGCGCTGATGTCGGCCGTCTTGGTGAAGATACCGCCGCCCGCTTTTGCAAACAGGGCCAGCGAACTCGCGCCAAAGCTGAAGCCGAGGATCGTGGTGGCATCCTTCGTGATCAGGTAGACGAGCGTGACGCCCAGAAGGCTCGCGCCGACAACCGCCATGCCCATGACGGCGCCGCCGCGGAATCCCGCCATGAACGAGGGCGCAATGCCCTTCTTGGCGGCTTCTGCGCTGCGACCGTTGGCGATGGTCGCTACTTCAAGGCCGATCTTGCCCGCGACTGCGGAAAAGAGGGTACCAAAGATGTAGGCGACAACCATCTGAATGTTGACGATGGCGTTGCCCTGCCAGATGGGCTTGGGCAGAAACACAAAAATGAGCACTGCGGCAACACCGGCAAACTTCGCCAGAACGCCGTATTCCTTCCGCAGGAAGGTACGCGCGCCGGCACGGATAAGGCCGGTTGCCTTGATGATCTTCTGGTTTTCGCAGGGTTGACGCTTGACCCAGAGGTAGAGCCAAACGGCAAATGCAAACGCCAGAAGGGCGACGAGAATAGAGCCGTACAGAATGAGGTTCTCCATAGTGCTATCTCCCTTTTACTAATCCGCATTACAGCGGTCTTATTGTGCCAGGCGGCGGTTTGTTTCGGTGCTCCGCCTAAACGCTTCGCAAGTTGTATGGAGGGATATTCTTTGCCGTGTTTCCAGAGGGAATTGCGCTAATTTTCGATCATTACTGTTGGGAATGCTTGCGCTTTTTGCTAGGCGCGGTCAGGAGGTTGAGCAGGGTGATCATAATGATGATCGCGGCCGTGACGATGAAGATGCCCAGCATGCCGAGGCCGAGAATGGTCATGGTGTCAGAAAGTGGTGCAACAGCTTCGAGATTCATGATAGTATCTCCTTTCCCTTATTTCACGATGAGGCTCAAGAGCACGCCGCCTGCGATGACGGAGGCAATCTGCCCCGCGACATTTGCGCCGGCCGCATGCATCAGCAGATGGTTTGTCTTATCTTCCGCAAGACCCATCTTATGTACCACACGGGATGCCATCGGGAACGCGGAGATGCCCGCGGCGCCGATCATGGGGTTTACCTTCTTCTTGGTGAAAAGGTTGATGATCTTGCCAAAGACCACGCCACCCGCGGTGTCAAAGATGAACGCGCACAAGCCGAGTGCAAGGATCATGAGGGTACGAAGCGTCAGGAAGGATTCCGCCTGCATGTTTGCCGCAACGGTGAGGCCCAGCATCAGGGTGATCAGGTTTGCAAGCACCTTTTGCGCGGTTTCGGAGAGGCCGCCGAGTACGCCGCACTCGCGGATGAGGTTGCCGAACATGAGGAATCCGACAAGGGCCACCGAGCGCGGTGCAAAGACACCGGCAATCACGGTCACGATAATCGGAAAGAGGATCTTTGTGGTCTTATTCACGCTGTTACCCGTGTATTCCATTTTAATCATGCGCTCTTTTTTCGTGGTGAGCAGTTTGATGATCGGCGGTTGGACAATCGGTACCAGCGCCATATAGGAATAAGCCGCGATGATGATCGGCCCTAAGAAGTTTGAATGCAGATAATTGGCAACGAAGATGGAAGTCGGACCATCCGCAGCGCCGATGATCGCGATGGACGCGGCATCCTTGAGCGGGAAGCCGAGCAGCGACGCGCCAACGAGCGTTGCGAAGATACCAAACTGGGCAGCCGCACCGAAGAGCATGAGCTTCGGGTTGGTCAGCAGCGGTTCAAAGTCGATCATCGCGCCGATGCCGATGAACAGCAAGAGCGGGAAGAGCTCGTTTGCGATACCGCCGTCGAAAAGGACGTTCAGTACGCCAATCTCTTTTGCACCGTCGATGATCTGCGTGATTGCGCCGGACATCGGGATGTTGACGAGAATCGCGCCGAATCCCATCGGAAGGAGCAGAGACGGTTCCATTTCCTTATTGATTGCAAGATAGATCAGGATTCCGCCAATGGCCCACATGACAACCTGCTGCCATGTCAGGGTTGAAATATTTTGAAATATTGCTTCCTTAACT
>CAYVAO010000291.1:0-3507 GCA_964448895.1 uncultured Christensenella sp. | reverse complement strand
CGCCATCCGGGTTGCCCCACTGCAGGATGGAAGAGTCGTTGTTCAGGAAGGCTTCCTTTGCGGCAGTTGCGCCATACTTGGCCTTGATGTAGCCATGCGGGAAGAACTCGATGAGGTGACCTAAGTGCCATGCTTCGCCGAAGATGAACCACGGGTCAACGTCGGGATACGCGGTTTTAATCGCCTCAAGGTTCGACACGAACTGATCCCATGTGGTTGCGGTGCAGACACGATACTGGTTGCCGCTGGTAAGATCCGTGCAGCTTTCCTTCATAGACGGAATCAGCCGATCCCACCACTGGCTCATGTCGTTCAGCGCGAGATACTTACCCTGATCGACAAACTCCTGCTCATAGGTGGTCATGACATCCGGCACGGCGTCGGAAGCGAACTTGATCTTGATGATGTTGCTCGCGTCCTGCTGGTATTCCTGCTCGACGATGATGCCGTTGGACTGTGCGTTGTAATCGGCGATGATCTGATCCAGAAGATCGATCGTCTCCACTTTGCCGGTGAAAAAGGAGAGATTGACGTCCTTCGCCGGTGCTTCCGTTGCCGCAGCTTCGGTTGCTGCTTCCGGCGCTGCCGTCGCTTCGGCTGCGGGCGTTGTTGTTGCCGGTGCGCATCCGATGAGCGTTGTTGCCAACATCACCAGCATCAGCAGCATTGCGATCCATTTTTTCATGACTGTTCCTCCTCAATATTCGATGTGCTTTCCTGAAAGTTGGATGCCATCGCACCCCTTGCCGTCATTATGTCACGGCGGGTTCTGCTTGAATATTCCGAATTTTTCAGATTGAGGTGCCAGTTTTTTCGATTACTGATTCCATCCGCGTAAATATGCTATACTCAGTTCGAAAGGTGTGAGTCAACGCCGCATGTCGTCAAACAAGAAACGCTACCATCTGAAAACACGTTTACTTCTGGTCATCTCGCTGCTGATCTTCGGGTCGGTGGTGCTGGTTTCCACGGTTGGCTTCGTGCGCTACAGCGACGATCTACTGCGCCAGACCGCGACGCAGACCCAGCAGTTGATCGAACAGATCGCGCTCAACACAGGCAACTATATCAACGATCTTTCGCGGCTTTGCATGTCCCCGTATTACAGCGAGCGCATCATGAGCCTGCTCGCTTCCACCCCTGCTAACCCGACGGAAACGCTCGACAAGCGGCGGACCATCGAAAACTACCTGCGCGAAGTGATGACCATTCCGCGCAAGGACATCCTGCGCGTGTATATCCTCACCGATGAGATTTATTATAGTACACGAACGGCGCATCCGATCGGTCTATTGACGGATTATCAGAAGGAAAGCTGGTATCAGTCCGCACTCGATACCGCAAGCACCGTGTTTCTGCCCGCGCATGTGGAGATCAACAACGGCTACTCGCTGACCGTGTTCTCCATGGTGCAGCGGCTCAGAAGCCTATCCGACTCATCCCGGACGCTCGGCGTTATCCGCGTGGACGCGAACTACAGCGGCATACGTGACGTACTGGACGACGTGCAGCTGCTTGAAAAAAGCGGGTTGTTCATCATCGACAACGCTAACAGCGTGATCTATCAGCACAGCACGCTTCCCAGCGGTCTTTCCCTCACCGACGTGTTCCTCTCTGCAAAAACCGGCGAAAGCCCGACCCGTTTGCATTTGGATGGAGAGACCTATATCATCAACTATCAGCCTGTGAAGGATACCGACTGGACGATCATCGCAGTCAACGCGCAGGCGAGCCTGATGAAGGATGTCGCTGCCGCGCGCCAGTTTACGGTGCTGCTCGCGTTTGTCTGCGCGCTGGTCGGTCTTGTCGTCACGATACTGTTCGTGCGCTCCTTCATCAAGCCCATCAACGGCACGGTCGCCGTCATGCGAACCGCACAGCAAGGAGATTTGAGTGTGCGCGCGAGCGAAAACCGTGCGGAGGAGATCGACTATCTCAACCGCTCGTTCAACGAGCTGCTGCTCCGCATCTCCGAGATGATCGAACGCGACGCGGAGCTGACCCGCGAAAAATACGAGGCGGAGTATCTGCAAAAGATTGCGCAGTACGACGCGCTGTATAATCAGATTCGCCCGCATTTCCTCTTCAACACGCTCAGCACCGTGAGCCTGCTCGTGAAAAGCGGACGCTATCCGGACGCGATCGCCAGCATCGACGAGCTTTCGATCCTCCTGCGCGGCATGGTGAACACCGACCGGGATATCACGATCAGCGCCGAACTCAAAATAGCAGAATGCTACCTGAGCCTGCAAGAACGGCGGCACGACGAGCTGACCTATCAGATCGAGCTCGATCCCGCACTTGCCGAATGCCGGATTCCCGCGCTGAGTGTGCAACCGATCGTGGAAAACGCGCTAATCCACGGCTGCGAGCCGCGCATCGGCAGTTCCCACATCTCCATCTGTGTGCAGGCGGAAGGCGAAGACGTGATCATCAGCGTGCAGGACAACGGCATCGGCATGGAGCAAGCGCAGCTGGAAGCGCTGAATCAGGCGATTCTCGACCGCGCACAGTCCCCGCTGCATGCAGAAACGCGCAGTGTCGGGCTCGTGAATATCGCGCAGCGGTTGAAGCTGAAATACGGCGCACGAACGCAGATTCAGATATCCTCCACGCGGGACGTCGGCACGCGCGTCACCATACGCATCCCCAGAGAGCTTCTGGAACACACGCCCGACATTCCGCGCGAAGCGCAGTAATACGCGATCCGAAAGGAACCTTTATGTCAAATCCCTACCGAGTATTGGTTGTTGAAGACGAGCCGCTGATGCGGGACTACCTGATCGGTACCGTCCCGCTGTTGCACCCGAGTTTTGCCTTCGTAGACGGCGCGCACGACGGCGTTGCCGCGCTTGCTTTATTTGAGCAGAACCGGTACGACCTCGTCATCACCGACCTGCGGATGCCCGGCATGGACGGGCTCCAGTTGATCGAGCGTATTCGCACCCTCGGTAAAACGCTGCCCATCATCATCCTCACGGGCTACGATGAGTTTGAATATGCACGCACCGCGCTGCACTTCGGCGTCGCGGAATATCTGCTAAAGCCGCTCAACGACGATGCGTTGCGCGAAACGCTGGAGCGGATGGAACGCGTCATCCAGCAGCATCGAAGCGCCATGCAACTGCCCGAAGAACTCACGCCAAGGAACATCGCAACATTTGTGGCGACCTGTTTTACAGAGACCGACCGCGAGCACAAGATGCTCGCCGAACGGGCCGCGAGCTATATTACGACGCACTTCACAGAGCCCATCACACAATCGGACGTCGCGGAGGCGCTCGGCGTGACCCCGGCCTATCTCAGCAGCGTGTTTCACGAGGAAAAAGGTGAATCGTACACCAAGTTTTTAACACGACTTCGCATGATGCAGGCGGCGTTGTTGCTGAAAAGCAAGCCGAATCTAACGATTCAGGCCGTTGCCGAACAGGCAGGCTATGTTTCGGATAAACACTTTATCGGCGTGTTCAAGAAATATTTCGGTACGACGCCAAACGAATACCGCCA
>CAYVAO010000290.1:0-3515 GCA_964448895.1 uncultured Christensenella sp. | reverse complement strand
GCGGCGGAGGAAGTGAAGATCGATCAGGTACACGTTCAAAACGAGCCGGTCGCGAACCAGAAATTTCCCTCGTGCATGTGGACGGGCGAGGAGCTGAGAGATTTCATTCGGGATTATATCGGCCCCGTTTTACAAAAAGAATGTCCGAATACCGAGCTGTGGCTGGGCACGATCAATGCGCCCGGTTGTGATTTTAACCGACTAATCTTCGATAAGTGGGCAAGCGAGGACTACGACTACTTCGCCAACATCGTGCTAACGGATGAAGAAGCGCTGCAATACATCACGGGCGTAAGCTACCAGTGGGGCGGCAAAATCGCCATCCAGCGAACGTTTGAGAGCTGGTGGCCGCGCATACGGCTCATGCAGTCCGAAAACGAGTGCGGCTTTGGCGACAACACGTGGGATTACGCGCTCTACGTCTGGACGATGATGAAGCACTACATCGGCAACGGCGCGGAAAGCTATCTCTACTGGAATCCCGTGTTGGAGCCGGTCGGACGGAGCACGTGGGGAGACCCGCAAAACGCGATGGTCACCGTCGATTCGGCGAGCCACCGCTACACGCTGAACCCCGACTATTACGTGATGAAGAGTGTCTCCGCCGTCGTGCAACGCGGCGCGATTCGCCTCGGTATGAAGGGCATCTGGGCCGCGGACACACTCGCGTTTCAAAACCCGGATGGTTCCCTCGCGCTCAGCGTGTTCAATCCCTTCCACGAGATGCGGACGATGGCTCTATCCCGCAACGGAGAAACGCTTTCCTTCCCGCTGGAGCCGCGCTCGGTCAACAGCATCCTGATTCGATAACAGCAGCAATCCATCAAGCAACAAGGAGTACCTTCATGCAGGCAAAGTCAACCACCACAATCTACCATAACGGTAACATCACGCGTTCTACCGAAGAATGCGTCCTTTCCCCGGACACCGGCTCGCAGGAGCGGGACGTTGTAAACATTTACCCGAAACTCGTCAATCAGCAAATCGACGGGTTCGGCGGCGCAATCACGGAGTCCGTTGGATATACGCTCTCTCAAATGCCGTCCTCTACGCAAAAAGAGATTCTCGCCGCCGTGTTCGGCGCGGAAGGATTACGATATACGCTCGTTCGAACGTCCATCGACAGCTGCGATTTTGCGTTGTCGCAGTATGAGGCTTCGCCTGCGCCCGATGCGCCGGGGGACCCGCGGCATGCCGACACCTAGGGCATCCCCTACCTTCACGCGGCGCAGAAAGTGTGCCCCGTGCCGATTGGCGGTATGCTGACGCCCTGGTCCCCGCCCGCATATATGAAGAGCAACGGCGAGCGAAGTCACGGAGGAAAACTAAAGCCCGCGTACTACTCCGTTTGGGCCGACTATATCTGCCGGTATATCCGCGCGTATCAGGCGCGCGGGCTCGACGTCGTGAAGCTTTCCGTTCAAAACGAGCCGAATGCAAACCAGCTTTGGGATAGCTGCCTGTTTTCCAGCGAGGAAGAAAAGACGTTTCTGCGGGACTATCTCTACCCCGCGCTTGTGCGCGAAGGGCTGCAGGGCATCGCCGTCTATATTTGGGATCATAATAAAGAGCGTCTGTTTGATCGCGTTTGTGAAATTGTCGACGAAACCACGGCGCACATGATCGCGGGTGCCGCGTTCCACTGGTACAGCGGAGATCACTTTGACGCGCTGCGGCTGGTGCGCGCGCAGTATCCCAATCTTTCGCTGCTTTTTTCCGAAGGGTGCATCGAGTACAACCGCTTTGACCGCAACGATCAGTTGAAGAGCGCGCGGATGTATGCGCACGACATGATCGGCAACTACAATGCGGGTATGAATACCTTTCTCGATTGGAATATCGCGCTGGACACCGACGGCGGCCCGAATCACGCACAAAATTTTTGCGAAGCGCCGATTCTATGCAATCCGAAAACCGGGGTCTATGAAAAACGCTTGTCCTACGATTACATCCGGCATTTCAGCCGCTTTATCGCGCCCGGAGCCAGGCACCTCTCGACCACCACGTTTTCAACCGAGGTTGATGCAGCGGCGTTTTTGAACCCGAACGGCTCCATCATCGTCGTGCTGCTTAACCTCACAGCAGTAGCCCGCGTCGTCTATCTACGCATCAGCGGACAGGTTATTCGCGTTTCACTCGAAGGCGACTCAATCGCGACCGTGGAGATTGATTCTTGATGGATGCGCTCCGTTTGCATCGCGTCAACGCATAGAAACTCAGAGAAGCTCAAGCAAAAACCCGATTGGATTGCTCCAACCGGGTTTGCTTTTACCATCTTGATTCAGCGGCTTTTCACTCGCTGATCTTCAGCGCCGCAAGTGCACGGAAAAGATTTTCAATCGTCAGGCGATAGTCCTTCGCGCTGCGTGTTTTCGCCTCGGAAAACGGAATTGCGAGATGATTGGTGCTGAAGATGGCGCTCACACCGACCGCATACGCCTCGTCGATATCATCCCCAACGTCGCCAACTACGGCGAACACAGGAATGCCTGCCTTCTTTGCACGCCGCGCAACGCCGATGACTACCTTACCTCGCAGGCTCTGGCTATCCAGCTTGCCTTCGCCGGTAATTACGAAATCCGCGCCTGAAATGCGCTCTTCAAAATGAACGGTATCGAGCACCGTCTCGATTCCCGGATTTAGCTTTGCGCCAAAGAACGCGACCGCGCCCGCGCCCATCGCGCCCGCGGCACCCGCGCCGGGAATGCCGGCGACGCTTTTGCCCATCTCGCGGGAGATGGCGCGATCCAGCGATACAAGTCCCGCGTCCAAAACGCGCACCATCTCTGCATCCGCGCCCTTTTGCGGCGCAAACACATAGGCAGCTCCCCGCTCGCCATGCATGGGATTGTCAATATCGCACATGGCGACCACCTCGACGCCGGAAAGCAGGCGCTCGGTCACCGCGTTGTCGATTCGCGCGATGTTACTCAGCGTGCCGCCCGTCGGGATGAACTCCGCACCAGCAGCGTCATAAAAACGCGTACCAAGCGCCGCAGCTGCGCCGCATCCGCCGTCGTTGGTCGCGCTGCCGCCAAGTGCGAGGATAAGACGTTTTGCTCCGTGTTCCAGCGCATGAAGCATGAGTTCGCCAACGCCGTAGGTGGTCGTCAGCATCGGGTTCTTATCGTCGCCAACCAGCGGTAATCCGGCTGCCGCCGCCATTTCGATGATCGCGGTCTCGCCAAACCTGCCGTAAAAAGCGGTTCTGCGCTCAAAATTCGGGCCCGCTGCCTCGATAAAAATCTTCTCACCGCTCATGCACTCTAAAAAGCTATCTACGGTACCCTCTCCACCATCCGCGACCGGAAGACCGACCACTTCGCAAGCGGGAAAGAACCGCTTTGCTTCCGCGGCAACAATCGCGCAAATTTCGCTGGATGTGACAGAACCCTTGAACGAGTCGGATACGACGGCGATTTTCTTCATTTTGCTCTCCGTTATTGTTTGTTTTTCAACATTATATTTTTGATCAGTCCTATTGTACCAGAAAACGAAATGCTTCTGTCCACAAG
>CAYVAO010000289.1:0-3519 GCA_964448895.1 uncultured Christensenella sp. | reverse complement strand
GCCGGAACTGGTAAAAATGCGACTCCAAACGCGAATTGAGACATATAGCGACATTTATCCGAGCGAATGGATCGACGGATTTGATTTTGCGTTGTCGGAAGCGAAATTTAAGAAGATTGCGGTTGATCCGGATCAACGGCTGTTCTATATCGATGTCGATGGAGAACACGCGGGGTATCTCTGCTTCGGTCGAGAGATGGAGAAGACCATGCCGGAAAACTCGATCTGCATCAACATGCTGTATCTATTGCGCGCCTATCAGCGGCGAGGAATTGGTTCACTCGCACTGGAACAGGTACGCGACTATTGCAGAAAGATTGGACGAGATCGATTTTATAACGGCTGCAACATGCACAATGAAAACGCCTTGCGCTTTTACCGAGCGATGGGCGGACGCGTGATTGCGGAATACGGCGGACACGAAAACCATGCGCTCGATCAGACGGTGTTTGAACACCTTGTATAGAACGATATAGAGTAAAACAAAAGAACTGGGCAAACCACCCAGTTCTTTGCGTTTGTGTAATGCTTAACCAAATATGCCTCGTTTTTGAATAAATGCGGAATCGAAATGCTCCATCACGCCGCCATATGCCTCGGCGGCGGAGATCGCCTTTGTGGTCAAATCGGTGATGGCTTCATGATCCAAAGGGCTGATCGTGTGGAGAACGATATAGTACGATGGCTCGCGTTCCGGAATGTAGTCTGTTTTTCCGATTGCGAACCCCATTGCCTTTGCATTTTCGCCAAAAAGAGTTCGTCCGCTTGCGCTCGGGAAATACAGATGCAGATTCACACGGCGATACGCTGAAAGATCATCTCCGCGTTCGCGAAGCGACTCGATATACACCGCGTTATCGACGGATTGACGCTTGGCGTTATCCGGAACGAGCAGGCGGTAATACGTTTGCCGATTTGGTTCTTCCGCCTTGAAGCATTCAAGGCGAATCGCCGTCTCGTCGGCACAATAGGCCATCAGCGGAACCAGCAAACGCGCATCCGACGTATAGAAATAATATCTTCGCTGCGCGCCGATGTCGATGTAGCCCACAAACGCGCACTGCTCGCCTAGGATGCGAACGCATTCGCGGCTGACGTTCTCCAAAGCACGCTTTTCACGCGCGGAGAATGCCTGTGCTTCCGCTTTCTTTGGATAGCAGGAGATGTACAATAGCGTTGTGAAATCTCCGAGCGTGTCAAACTCTTCCACGTATTTTAAATCTACGTGGAACTGGGCGGGCAGGCCTTGCAAATCCCAATTGTAAACGTACCAATCACGCATGGATCAATACCGCTTTGATGCGACGAACGCCAGCGCTCGACGCCTCCTCCTTCTTGATTTCAAAATGCCCCAGCTCTCCGGTGCGCGCCGCATGCGGACCGCCGCAGATTTCGCGGCTGAAGCCCGGTACGGTGTAAACCTTGACCTTGGAGCCATATTTGCTCTCAAACAGACCGATCGCGCCGCTTGCTTTCGCCTCATCAACGGTCATTTCATCGCAGGTGATCTCGACATCCTGCGCGATGGCCTCGTTGACAAACGCTTCAACGGCTGCAAGCTCCTCCGGCGTGACTTTACGCGGGAAGCTGAAATCGAAACGCAGACGTTCTGCTGTGATGTTGCTGCCCTTTTGCGCGACCTCGTCGCTGCCGAGCACCTTGCGAAGCCCTGCTTGCAGGAGGTGCGTCGCAGTATGCAGGCGCGCGGTTTCCTCGGTATGATCGGCGAGACCACCCTGGAAACGCTGCTCCGCGCCGGCATGTGAAAGCTCCTGATGCGCCTTGAATGCTTCATCAAAACCTGCGGCGTCGACCGTGAGTCCGCGTTCGGCGGCAAGTTCCTGCGTCAGCTCGATCGGGAAACCGAATGTGTCGTAAAGGTGGAACGCGCTGACGCCGTCGATGACGCTGCCGCTCAGCGAACCGACCAAACGCTCAAACTCGCGGATGCCCTTTTTCAGCGCATGCTCAAATCTTTGCTCTTCCTTGGTCAATTCGTCGAGAATTTTTGCGCGGTTTACGACCAACTCCTGATAAAACTCACCGTACTGCGCGATGACCGCCTCGGAAACCTTCGTCAGACTGCCATCGGGAATGCCGAGCTGCATCGCAAAGCGAATTGCTCTGCGAATCAGGCGGCGAAGGATATAACCCTGATCGACATTGCTCGGCGTGATGCCGCGCTGGTCGCCCAGCATGAAGGTGGCGCAGCGGATATGATCCGCGATGATGCGAAACATCCGCATCACGTCCTCATTCTCGCCATACGATTTACCGGAAAGTTCCGCAATGCTCGCGATGATGCCCGCAAATGCATCGGTATCATAGACGCTTTTCACGCCTTGCAGCGTTGCGACCGTGCGATCGAGGCCCATGCCGGTATCTACGTTTTTCTGCGCGAGCGGTTCAAACGTACCTTCCGCGGTTTTGTTGTATTCCATGAACACATTGTTCCAGATTTCGAGATACTTGCCACAATCACAACCCGCTTTGCAGTCCGGGCCGCAGGGCGCTTTTCCGGTATCATAGAAGATCTCGGTGTCCGGACCGCAAGGGCCTGTTTGGCCGGCGGGTCCCCACCAGTTATTCTTCTTCGGCAGGAATACGATATGGTTTGGCTTTACGCCTTGAGAAACCCAGCAATCATAAGCAACTGTGTCGCGCGGGGCATTTTCGTCACCCTCAAAGCAGGTGAAGAACAGAAGGCTCGGATCGATACCAAGCCATTTCGGGCTCGTTAAAAATTCCCAGGAATAAGCGATCGATTCTTTTTTAAAGTAATCTCCCAGCGACCAGTTGCCCACCATCTCGAAGAAGGTGCAATGCGAGGAATCGCCAACTTCGTCGATATCACCGGTACGAACGCATTTCTGCACGTCGACCAGACGCGTTCCTTCCGGATGCTTTGTGCCCATGAGATAGGGCACCAAAGGATGCATGCCTGCGGTTGTGAAGAGCACGGTCGGGTCATTTTCCGGTATCAACGAAGCGGAGGGGATGATGGCGTGGCCTTTCGACACAAAAAAGTCGAGATAGAGCTGCCGAAGTTCCTTGCTGGTCATGGATCTCATATGATAAAGCTACTCCTAACGGTTCAAATTTCCTATATAGAATACAGCAAAAAAAGAGCGCTTGTCAACGCGAGCAAGGACTATGCGCGTTATATATAGAAGCGAGGGACTGCGGAACCCTATCGGTTGTGGATGATGAACAAGGGATATACAAGGCAAAAACATTTCTAAAAAGAATGTGCAAAAAACACTTGCATTTCGAAATCGAAAGCAGTAGAATAATCGAGCACCACAAAAGTGCTTGCAAAACGAGATCAAGCAAAGTCAAAACTTTGAAAAAAAGATCAAAAAAGTGGTTGACAAAACGGACTCGGATTGCTATACTAAACAAGCTGTCCCGCGAGAAACAAGCGAACAGCAAAACCTGAAAAAGCAGCATAAAACCTGAGGTTTCGGGCAAGAGCACCTTGAAAACTATATAGTGCAAGAAACAAAAAACAAGCCAGTA
>CAYVAO010000288.1:0-3523 GCA_964448895.1 uncultured Christensenella sp. | reverse complement strand
ATTGCGGGCGCATAGGATACTTAGCAAGGCTCGTGATAGAGCACTTCGTCGCCGGGGTTGAGAATCGACCGCATCGCAAGATCGATCGCCTGACTTGCGCCGACCGTGATGAGCACGTTTTCGATGGACTCATAGCCTTTGATCTCATATTTTTCCGCGAGAAAGCGTAAGATCAGCTCGCGCAGATGCGGATCGCCGGAGTTGGAAGAATACGGCACACGCTCGGTCTTGAGCCGCTCCGCAACATATTTACGGATGCGATCCGGCGTCGGAAAATCCGGCTCCCCAACGCCGAGGCTGATGTGCGAATCATCCAGCAAATCAAAATATTTCCGAATGCCCGAAGGCGGAATGCGGCGAACGCAATCCGAAATCAAACCCTGATAATCCATAGCTACCCCTGTTCTGCCGGGTCGTCCTGCGAAAAAACGTCTATTTCCGGACAACGCCTGTTTTGCGAAGTATTCCTACTATAACATGAACGGAAAAAGCCGTCAAACACAATTCCGATTCAAAAGCGATTGCAAGTTTATCGAATTCTATCGCGAAATCATTAGAGTGTGTTTCTAAAATGCGGCGAGTACAGGGCGCGTGAATTTTTTACCGATTTGAGAAACAAAACCGCAGGAATAGCAGCGCTATTTCAAGGTTGCAGTGACGAAAAAGTGGTGAAAAAGGCACCGATCCTGTTCCGTCGTGCTTTTAGAAACACACTCTAGTTCATGGCGATGTCACCAAGCATCGTTCCGTAGCGCTCGCTTGCAAGCTCGATCAATCTTGCGCTCTCTTCGCCGCCTTGATTCAGGATTTCCCGCGCCGCATTCGAAGCCTGCTCCAGCAGTTTTGCATCCATCGTGCTCGTAATCAAGCTCGCGCTGTCGTCGCCGTGCTGTCTCGTGCCGATAAAGTCCCCCGGCCCGCGCAGAAGCAAGTCCTTTTGCGCGATTTCGAACCCGTCGTTGGTCTGCGTCATGGTCAGCATACGCTCGTTCTCCTCCCGGCTCTCCACGCCGTAGAGCAGAAAGCAATACGCCTGCTTCGTGCTTCTGCCGACTCTGCCGCGCAGTTGGTGCAGTTGCGAGAGCCCGAATCGCTCCGCTCCCTCAATCGCCATGATGCAAGCATTTGGCACGTGTACGCCGACCTCAATCACGGTTGTAGTGACCAGCACGTCGACCTCACCCGCGCGAAAGGCGCGCATCACGCGCTCCTTCTCTGCTTCCTTCATGCGTCCGTGCAGTTTGCCGATCTTCGTCTCCGGTAGCTTTTTCTTTAGCTCGGTATAGAGCGCATCCACGCTCGGGCACTCGATCGTGTCGCTTTCTTCAATTGCTGGACAGACGACGTAGCTTTGCACGCCTTCTTTTGCCTGAGCAGCGATATAGGCGTACATATCGTCCCGCTTGCTTGCGGGAATCACGCTGGTTTTAATCGCCTTTCTGCCCGGCGGTAATTCGTCGATCACCGAGATATCGAGATCGCCGTAAAGAATCAGCGCGAGCGTTCTCGGAATCGGCGTCGCGCTCATGACGAGCATATCCGGCCTCACGCCTTTTTCCAGCATCGCCGCGCGCTGACGCACGCCAAAACGATGCTGCTCGTCCGTTACGATGCAGCCGAGATCGTAAAAGCGCACCTCCTGCGAAAGCAACGCATGGGTGCCGATTACGAACAGCGCGCTGCCGTTTGCGATCTTTTCCAGCGCTTCGTCACGCTGCTTCTTCTTCATGCTGCCTTTGAGCAGAACGACCGTTTCGCCAAAGATTTCGCTGAAGTTTTGCGCGTGCTGTTCCGCCAATATCTCCGTCGGCGCAAGCAACGCGCCTTGTTTGCCGTTTGCCGCGGCAACGCAAAGCGCATACATCGCAACCGCTGTTTTGCCGGAACCAACGTCGCCCTGCAACAGCCGGTTCATAGGAACGGGCTTACGCATATCGATTCCGATCTCATCCAACACGCGCAGTTGCGCGTTTGTGAGCGAAAACGAAAGCTGGTCTTTAAATCGTTCCAGAACGCCGCTGGTATCAAACGAAAACCCGTTCTGCCGCAACCGCTCCGCTTTTTGCAGCTCCACAATGATGAAGTAGAGCAGCGTATTTTCAAAGTCCAAGCGCCTTCGCGCGAGTTCCAGCGCCTCCCGGCTAAAGGGTAAGTGCGCATGGCGAAGCGCGAGCGCGAGCGGAACAAGATTGTAGCGTTCCAATAGCGTTCTTGGCAGCGGCTCCGGAATTCTGTCCCAAACGCTTTCCAGGCAGGCGAAGATGCTATCCCTCCAGGCGCGCTGGTTGACGCCTTTCACGGTTGGATACACAGGCACGATGCCGGGCAGCGCTTGCGAAAGCGATGGATTGATCAGCGACACGCCGTTTTTCTTGATCATGCGGCCGCTGGCATATACGATTTCACCGATTTGCAGCTGTGAACTACGATAGGGCTGATTAAACCACTTAAGCGTGATTTTGCCCGTTTCATCCTGCGCGGGTGCGGAGAGGATGGTCATCCCCTTCGTGCGGAAAAAGCGCGTGGCTCCACTGATGCGCACCTGAACCGCCGCGTTTTGCCCGTTGACGAGCTGGGAGATCGGCGTAGCTTTTGTATAATCCAGATAATCACGCGGCAAGCGAAAGAGCAGTTCTCCAACCGAACAAACGCCAAGCTGCGAAAACAGCTCCGCGCGTTTCGGCCCGATTCCCTTTACGCTCGTCAGCGGGATATCCAGCATGTCTTCTCTCCGATCTAGTCACTGCGGGTAGAAATAAAGTCTGAGAAAAAAGCCGACGACGGGAACACGTCGTTCCGTCGCCGGCTGTTCGGCTTCGTACAATGCGGGTTTATTGCACCGCTACGTAATAGTAATACAGTGGCTGCCCGCCGGCTAGCACCATGAATTCCGCGTTTTCAAACTCAGCCTGGAGTTTGTCCGCGATCTCCTGTGCGTTTTCTTCCGTCTGACCTTCGCCAAAATAAAGGGTTACGGTGCAGGCGTCGTCTCCGCGCTCCGCAATCATCTTGCGCACGAGCTCGCTCGTCGCCTCTTCCACCGTTTTCCCGGATACGGAGAGGTGGTTGTTGACGAGTCCGATCATGTCGCCCTTTTTCACAGAAGTGCCGTCAAAGGTGGTGTCGCGCACGGCATAGGTGACAGAGCCGCTGATCACATCCGCAATCGCTTCCTTCATCGCTTGTTCGTTTTCCGCGATACTCGCGTCCTTCGAGTAGGCCATGCAGGCCGCAATTCCCTGCGGAATCGTCTTGGTCGGAATCAGCACAACGCCCTTTTGCGTGAGCTCGCTCGCCTGCTGCGCCGCGAGGATGATGTTGCTGTTGTTGGGCAAAACAAACACGTTTCTCGCGTTGATCTTGTTGATCGCGGAAGCGATCGTGTCGATGCTGGGATTCATTGTTTGTCCACCGGAGATCAGCGCGTCTACCGCAAGCGCGCGGAAGAGTTCGTCGATTCCCTCGCCCGTGCTGACCGCAAGCAGACCAAATTCCTTCTCGTTGCGCTTGCGTTCTTCCATGA
>CAYVAO010000287.1:0-3537 GCA_964448895.1 uncultured Christensenella sp. | reverse complement strand
GAGATCATGCGGCTCATCGAAGCGGGTCGCCTCGATACAAACCTTATTATCACGCCCCGCGCGCCGCTGAACGATATCATGCGGGGATACGATATCTTCGCAAATCAGAAGGACGGCTGCATCAAGTGGGTCGTGATGCCGTTTGAACCGGAGAAACCCGTTTCGGCGGAACGATTCTAAGAGGCTGTGAGGAGAAGAGAACATGTTTGATCCCGAAGTTGCAGCGTTGGAGCCGGATCTGATCATCTGGCGCAGGTACCTGCATCAAAACCCGGAAGTGTCGTTTGAGGAGATCAACACCACGCGCTGGCTGGAGCAGATGTTGCGCGAAATTGGCGTGGATGAGATCATTCGGCCTACGAATACCGGGCTTGTTGCGCGCGTTTTTGGCACGAAGGCGGGCGAATCCGCCGTCGTTGCTTTTCGTGCGGATATCGACGCGCTGCCCATGCGGGAGGAAAACGACTTGCCGTATTGCTCCCGAAACGATGGCGCAATGCACGCCTGCGGACACGACGGTCACGCGAGCATCTTGCTGGCGCTTGCAACGCTGTTATGCGAGCATCGCGAGAGCTTTTGTGGCGAGGCGCGGCTCATCTTTCAACACGCGGAAGAGTTGCCACCCGGCGGCGCAATCGAGATGGTTCGCGCGGGCGTGCTTTCCGGCGTGGAGGCGGTGCTGGGGCTGCATCTTTCAAGCGGGTTTGATACGGGCGTGTTTGCCACAAAGAGTGGCGTGCTGACCAGCAATGTGGATCGCTTTACGGTAACGGTAACGGGCCGCGGCGGACACTGCGCATTTCCGGAGCAGTGCGCAGACCCGCTGCTTGCCGCAAGCGAAATGGTACTATCGCTGCAAAGCATCGTCTCAAGACGTATTACCGCGACCGAACCCGCCGTGGTCTCCGTTTGCGAGTTTCATGCGGGAACCGCTTACAACATCATTCCAAACACCGCTGTTCTCAACGCGTCCACCCGCTCCTTTGGAGAGCAAACGCGGAAAAAGATCGAGCGCGAAGTAAAAAACATCTGCATAAGCGTCGCCGCGGCGCATGGTTGTACGGCGGAGGTCGATTGGCAGGAAGGCTACCCCAGCGTGGTTAACGATGCGCGACTCACCGCGGAAGCGACAGGCGTAATCGCCGCCCGGTTTGGAGAAAATCGGCTGCTCGAGATCGGCGTGATCATGCCGGGCGAGGATTTTTCTTATCTGCACGAAGGCAGACCGGGATTCTTTGTGGAGCTTGGCACCCGAAACGAATCGCTCAAGACCGACGCGCCGCACCACAACCCGCATTATCGCATGGACGAGGCGGCGCTTGCGTATGGCGTGCAGTATGAATACGACGTCGCGCGCGCGCTGTTGGACGGTACGCGCAGGTTTTGGGAGGATCGCGCGTGAAGCTGACGGTTTTGGTGGATAATCATACCTATATCGATCGCTATTTCCTCGGCGAGCCAGCGGTTTGTTATCTCATTGAGGATGGAGACCGCGTGATTTTGCTCGACGTTGGGTATTCGGATGTTTTTATCGAGAACGCCGCGCGGATGGGGATTGATCTAGGCCGCGTGACGGACATCGTGCTATCGCACGGGCACAACGACCACACCGGCGGCCTGCCCGCGTTCTTTGCGCGGTTTACGCAGCCGGTTCGTCTCTTTGCGCATCCCGGCGCGCTCCTGCCCAAACGGGTGGAAGGAGAACTGGTTGGTTCTCCCTATGCGCTCGATCAGCTGCCGGAACAGGTGCAACCCCGGCTGATTACCAAACCGCAAGTTATCAGCGAACACGTCACGGTGCTTGGCGAAATTCCGCGCGCGTACGCGTTTGAGAAAAATCGCGCGATCGGTGAATGCGCAAGCGCCTGCGGATGTTGTTGGGAGGAAGACGCACTACTGGACGACACGAGTCTTGCGCTAACGCTACCGGAGGGTGTGTTTGTGGTTACGGGCTGTGCGCACGCGGGCGTTTGCAATACGGTTTCGTACGCAAAGCAAGTTGCGAAACAGGAGCGCGTATCGGGCGTACTCGGCGGATTTCATCTGTTTGAGACGGGCGACGCGCTGGATCAAACCATCCGCACACTGGGCGAATTGGGGGTTAGCCGTGTCTATCCCGCGCACTGTACCAGCCTCGCGGTCAAGAGCGCGTTTGTCTGTGCAATGGAGACGATCGAGGTCGGCGTCGGACTGACGCTGGAGTGGTGATGTGTTTTATTCTTGTGTTGGATCTCGCGATTGGCGTCGCATCTATGACAGAAGCGCTTCATAAAAAGTGAAATCATTTGGAAAAGGTTGTAACTCTTTTATCTTTTTCCTGTAAACTACTTGAAAAGACAGCCAAAATCAATATACTGTCCATAGGTATTACATCAGAAAAAAATCCGGTCTTGCCGCGCTGATAAAATCGAAGCGCTTACACATTTGGGGAGGGTATCATGAAGAGAAGAACCGTGCGCATTACGCGACTTGGGTATATTGTGCTTGGCATCATCATTCTTGTGATGGGGGTAAGCATCTACTTCATTATTTGGTCGATGGGCAATGACGGCGACAAACAGCAGCAGGGAAATCTCAACAGTAACTCCGTCCAGACGACGACGCCGACTCCGTCCCTCGCGCCGGTGAGTGCGTCCACCCCGACGGCAACCACGCCGCCCGCCACGACCGAACCTGCCGTCGCGACGACAATCGCGCCGACTATGACGCCCAAACAGGACGATACGCCGGAACCCGCCGTTAAGACCCCGACCGCAGCGCAGATTGCCTCCGCGGTTGATGGAACGCTCAACTCCAGCGGCGTCGTGCTCCGCGCAGGCCCCTCGCAGACCTATAGCATCCTTGGAAAGTACTCTTCCGGCACACAGTTGAAGGTGTATGAAGCATCCGGCGACTATTTCTACGTCCGCGTTGTGAAGGAAAACCTCGTCGGCTATATCGCGGCGAAGTTTGTCGACAAAGCGGGTATCGTGCCCGGCGAGAACGCAACGCCAACGCCGAAAGCCATTGCGGGAACCATCCCCGGCACCGTGAGCGCGAGCAAGCTGGCGCTTCGCAGTGTGCCGAGCACGGCCGATAATACGCCTATCGGCGAAGTGGTCAAGGGCGACGAGGTGCTCATCTACTTTAAGACGGATGATTTCTATTACATTCAGGTGGTGTCCACGGGCGTGAAGTGCTACGCCGCCGCGAAATACATCACCGCGAGTACGACGGTTCCGACCGGAACACCTGTGCCGCAATAAAACGGAATTACATGCAAAAGGCTGCCTGATGAGGGCAGTCTTTTTTGTTGATATCACAAGTTGCACCTATTGCAACTTTCACTGCGTTTGATACAATGTTGATTAGTGATAATTAATGGAGGATACACACGTGGGTGGAGTTGCTGACGTAGTAAAAGCAGGGGCTGAACCTATATCCAAATTCATCGATGCTGTATCTCGCGGAATTGGTTGCTTATATGAGCCTACTAAGATAAAGAAAATCGCTGCCGCTAAGGCATCTGAAATATCGATAGTCGCTGACGCTATCAGA
>CAYVAO010000286.1:0-3572 GCA_964448895.1 uncultured Christensenella sp. | reverse complement strand
ATGCGAAAGAATCTCATCCTTGAGCGTCGGCGTGGGCAGCGTGTTCGGCTTGAGCACGACAAACGCCTTGATCTTCTGCATGCGGTAGGAGTCCGGCACGCCGATGACGCAGCTCATGAGCACCTTTTCGTGCGCGTCGATCGCGTTCTCCACCTGCGAGGGATACACGTTGTATCCGCTCGTGATGATGAGCCGCTTGATCCGCTGTTTGAAGAAGATGAAACCGTCCGCATCCATGTTGCCCAAATCGCCCGTATGCAGCCAGACGTGCCCGTCCGCGTGCTTTTTGAGTACGTTTGCGGTCTCTTCCGGTTGGTTGATGTATTCCATCATGACGGAAGGCCCGCAGAGGCAGATTTCGCCGTCTTCGCCATACGGCGCTTCCACCATTGTGCCGGGGATGACGATCTTGTAGTATGTGTCCGGGAAGGGGAGGCCGATACTGCCTTCACGATACATATCATATGGCGTCAGGCAGCTTGCGGTAACGCACTCGGTCGTGCCGTAGCCTTCGCGCACCTGAACGGTTGCGCCGTGCTCGGCTAAAAACGTGTCAAACTTTTTCTTGAGCTCGATGGAGAGCGTATCTCCGCCGGAGAACACACCCAACAGTTGGCTTAGGTCTACGCCGTCCATATATGGATTTCGCGTGATGCCTTCATACAGCGTCGGCACACCCGCGATGTAGTTCGGTTTTTCTTTCTTGAGCAGTTTGGCGTAGCTTTCTACCGAGACGCGCGGCACGAGAATCGCCGTAACGCCCGCAACGAGCATGGTGTGAATGCAAACGCCGAGACCGAAGCCGTGGAACATCGGCATTGCGGCGAGCATGCGCTTGCCGGGTACCACGCAGTGCCCCATTGCGCAGGTTTGCAGCGCGAGCGCGTTGAAATTGAGGTTGCTCAGTAGGATACCCTTCGTCGTGCCCGTCGTTCCGCCGGAGAAAAGGATGACGGCTGCGTCTCCGCCGCGGCGCTCCACAAAGCAGGATTCGTCCTTCTTCTTCGCGCCGGCTTGAAACGCGTTCCAATAGACCACGTTTGCGCCTTTCGGAATCTTTGGCACCTTGCGTCCTTCCGTGAGGGCGAAGCCGAGCTTCATCACGGGGGAGAGCGCGTCCTTCACGCTCGTGAGCACGAGTGTATCGAAGGAGACCTGCTTTCGCACCTCCTCAAACTTGCCGTAAAACGCGTCCAGCGAGACGACGGCTTTGGAGCCGGAATCCTTGATGTAAAACGCGATTTCGCCCACGCTGGAGAGCGGGTGAATCATGGAGGCGATGGCGCCGATGCGATTGAGCGCATAGAAGCAGAGCACGATCTGCGGGCAGTTTGGCATGCAGAGCGTTACCTTGTCGCCCTTTTGAATACCGATGGCGGCAAAGGCCCGCGCGGTTTGGCGAATCTGCTTCACGAGATCCTGAAACTTTGTGGCCTTGCCCATGAAGGTGACGGCGTTGACGGTTGGATAGAGGTTTGCCGCGCGCTCCACCATGTCGAACATGGAAACATCGGGGTAGGAGAGATTTTGATCCACGTCGCCGTAAAACGCGAACCATGGCGCGCGGACGTTGGACATATCTTCGCAGAAGGGAAAGCAATTTTCTTCTGAGCGCATGTTAAAATCGGCCTGCGCCGTTGATTTAGTACTCAATGTTGAGTTCCTCCTTGGCGGGGATATCGAGCAGCTCCGGCTCGGCTAAAAATTTCTTCAGCAAGCGGACGGTCTTGGAGTAATAGTATCCGTCTGCAATGCGCTCGTCCAGCGTAAGGCCGAGGTTCAGCGCGGGCTTGACTTCGACCGAGCCATCCGCCTGATAAAACGGCTGCATATGTTTTTCGCCGACCACGACGAACACGGAGTTGGTGCTCCAGTTCGAGAGGTGATGATACCCCGCGTTGAGCTTGATCGAACCCAGGTTGGAGATGAAGACGGTGCTGTTATAGGGGTCTTCACTTGCGATGTCTTTTGGCATATGCCCGTGCTCGTCCAGCGCGAGGAGAATTTTGAAAATGAGCTTTCGCATCCACATCGGTGTCTTGGCGAGCGTATCGAGGATGTCCGTCGTTCCGTCCGTCTTGTTGCTTTTACGGACGGAATAAACAAAGTCGCAAATTTTATCGTGAATCATATCGATGGAAGATTTTTCGCTTGTCGGATCGTATTTGAGGATCATGACGGATTCGTCCGCGTTATCCGCAAACGCTTTTTTTACGATAAAGGAAAACGAGATATGGTTGCGGTCGAAATAACGGTTCCCGATGATGAAGCGATTCATGCGCGGGCGCATCTCAATGGTGCGCGAGAGCGCGGCAAGGATCACATGAAAAAAGGTGTATTTATATTCCGGATTTTGCGCGTTTTTTTGTTCCAGATATGCTTCGATGGCGCTCATGTCGACGAGCTCCTGAATAAAGGCTTCGTTGTCCGCGCGGTTCGGCATCATAATCGGCATAAAGATATGCATCGAGTCGAGATCGCGTACGAGAGTTGCGTCGCGGCGGTCACCGCGGCGACGTTTCGCTATAGCTTTTTCCATTTTAATCCATTCCAATCTTGAAGTATGAGTGCAAATAATGTCTAGAATATAAACGTTTCTCAACAAATTGTCAACGAAACGCCATAATTGAAGCGATGATCGCGTGTAAAACATCGTTTCAAATTCTGATTGCGTTGAATATAAAACAGAAGAAATGGCCGGTATCCTCCCGAATCATTGACAATTTTGGCATGTATCGGTATACTTAATCTATATATGACCGCGAGAGGAAAGCTATGAGCGACGAAGAGAGCGACAGTACCGGCGACCACAACCCTAACCGCATGACCGGATATTTTTTGAAGCACATAATCTGTCTTTGTTAACGGGCGAGAACAGGTTATGCTTTTTCTATTTCTTGGCGAAAAGTGGCCGCGAAACGGAGAAAGCAAGCTTCTTATTTTTTAGGAAATAGCAGCGAACGATTAAAAAGCGCAGAAAAGGATTTTTGCGCAAACCCAATAGACGAACAAAATCATTACGGAGTTAAAAATGAGTAACGATCCCTTAATCTGGGAACTGATATTACAGGTGGTGCTGATATCGCTCAACGCGGTGTTTGCCTGCGCGGAGATTGCCGTCATCACCATGAACGACGCAAAGCTCGCAAAGCTTGCCGCAGAAGGCGACAAGCGCGCGATCAAGCTTGCGCGCCTCACGAGCCAGCCCGCTCGATTCCTCGCGACCATTCAGGTTGCGATCACGCTATCCGGTTTCTTAGGCAGCGCGTTTGCGGCGGATAACTTTGCAAAGCGCATCACCGCCGCGATCACCGCCGCCGGAACCACCATCCCCGCGGCAACGATCAACACGATCTCGGTCTTGCTGATCACGCTGATCCTCACGTTCTTTACGCTCGTCTTTGGCGAGCTGGTGCCAAAACGCGTCGCCATGAAAAACGCGGTAAAGCTCGCGCTCGGCATGGCGGGCATGATCAACGGCGTCGCGAAGATTTTTGCGCCGCTGGTATGGCTCTTGACCATTTCGACCAACGGCATCCTGCGCCTGCTCGGCATTGACCCGAACGCGGAGG
>CAYVAO010000285.1:0-3595 GCA_964448895.1 uncultured Christensenella sp. | reverse complement strand
CCGTGGTGTTCTTGCAGTTTGTGCCGGTGACACCCATCATCATCATCTCGCGCTGGGGATATCCATAAAACGCCGCCGCCATCTCGGCCATCGCCTTGCGCGCGTTTTTGACAACAATCTGCGGTACGGAAACCGGAAGCTCGCGCTCAACCAGCAGCGCCGTCGCGCCGTTTTGCACCGCGCCTTCGGCAAACGTATGCCCATCGAGCAGCGAACCCACGATGCAGCAGAACAAGCTGCCCTTCTTCACCCTTCTAGAGTCGTACTCGATGGAGACGATATCCGTGTCTTCGCCTTCATAGCGTTGGCCGGATGCCATTGCCAGTTCCGAAAGCAGCATGTCGTTACCTCCTGTTGCGCGGTGCCTGCCGCGCGCTTGAATTAAAATCAATATTTCGTGCGCCGGAAAAGATAGTTCCCGTCCGGCGGAACAAACCTGTTTGCCTGCGTTGCGCGTTATCCTTCCGGCAACGGGGTCGGCGAAGCCGGCGATGTGGAAGCGTCCGGCGAGGCCGAAGGCGAAGGTTTGGGGAACGTGACGTAGATCACCGTTCCGGGGTCAACCTTTGTGCCGGGTTCGATGGACTGGGAGTCGATCTGTCCCGTGCACTGCGTCTTATCAAAGCTCAAGACCAGTCCGAGTTTTGCGAGCGCGTCAAACGCATCCTGTCTGCGGCGTTCCAATAGATTCGGAACTTCCACCTGCTCTTTATAGAGCTGGTCGTCGTTAAACGTCGTCATCGACGTATAGAGAATCACGATGGAACCGGAGGCCGCCTCCGTTTTACCCTCCGGATACTGATACACGACCTGCGCCGCGTCTTCGCTCGGCACCGCATACGCCTGAAAACCTTCCTGCTTGAGCGTATAGACCGCGTCTCTCGCGGTCATGCCGGTGACGTTTGGCACAGTGGTGGTCTTTGTGGGCGTTGTTTCCGGCAGAATTCCGTAATACTGTACAAGATCGGTCATGATCTTGGAAGCCCAATACCCTGCGATACTGCTCGCTTCCATATACGGAACCTGCGGCTCGTCTATGATCAGCATGCATACAAGCTGCGGATCATCCACCGGTACAAAGCCGATGTAGGAGGCGACAACGCGCATGCGGGATGGCGTTGTGCCGTCCTCTTCAAACTTACGCGAGACCCCGCTGAATCCGCCGACTTTGTAGTTGAGCACCTGCGAATTGCTGGCGTTTCCCTTTTCGGCAACGTCCTGCAACAACTGCCGCATGGTTGCGGATGTGCTCTCGCTGATCACCCTGCGTAAAATCGTCGGTTCGTTTTTCACAATGACGGTGCCGTCCGTCGCGGTGATGTTGTCCACCACGTAGGGCTGCATCAGCGTTCCGCCGTTGATGACCGCGCAAAACGCATTTGCCATCTGAATCGCGGTCGTGGTGATGTTTTCGCCAAACGCGATTCGGGACAGATCGCTTTCACGAATGTATTTTCGATGGATGACCTCGCCGGTGTCCTCGCTGGGAATGCCGACGTTCGTCTTCTCATTGAAACCGAAGGCATAAATATAATCGTAAAACTTGTTGATTCCTGTCGCAATCGCCATGTCCGACATCGCAAGATTGCAGGAATTTTCAAGCGCCTCTGCCAGTGTTTCCGTTCCGTGGCCTTTGGTATACCAGCAGGTCACCTTTTCCAACCGGAAAATCTTGGAACCTTCGCATTTATAGACGCTGGCTTGCGTGGTCGCGCCGGAATCCAGCGCTGCCGCCGCGGTAATTACGTCAAACAGTGAACCCGCTTCATACGTATCCGTCACGGCGCGCGCGCGGGACATGGACATGAGTTCTGTTACCATATCGCGCGGCGGGTTGTTCAAGTCAAACGAGGGGTATGTTCCAATCGCCAGCACCTCGCCCGTTTGGGGATTCATGATCAAGCCGGAGACGCTGGTTGCGCGGTTGAGTTCGTAACACTGCTGAAGATACTTTTCCAGATAGCTCTGCGTCACGGAATCCGCCGTAACCGTCATGTTATAGCCTTCGACCGGTTCCAGACGATCCTGCTCGCCATAGGAGAGCGGATTGTTCTTTCGATCCACCTCGATGACAAGGCGGCCCGCCGTGCCCGCGAGGTAGGTGTTGTATTCCGCTTCCAGTCCCGTTTGCCCTTCCGTCTCGATGCCGGTAAAACCGATGAGCTGCGTAAAGAGCTGTCCAAAGGGATAGTAGCGCTTCATGTCCGTGGTGTAGGTGATGCCGTTGCCGAGCTGCAGCGCTTCGAGCTGGTCGATGACCGAACTTTCCACCTGGCGCTTGAGCTGCACCTGCAGCCTGAGTTTGCCGGTCTCCGGATCGGGCGAGATGCGCTCCATCACATAGTCATAGTTAAGACCGAGCACCTCGGATACCTCGGTCGCAACACGCACGCGGTCGTCCGCCGCGATAGAGGGCGGGTTCGCGAGCACGCGATAAGCCGTTCCGCTCTGCGCAAGCACCATGCCGTTTCGATCGACAATCTTACCGCGCTGCGCAGCCAAATTCTGTCTGCGCGTCCACTGTACCTCTGCTTTTGCCTTGAGTTCCGGTCCCTGAATGATCATAACCTGCGTCAATCTCAGCGCAAGCAGCAGCATCAGAAGGCCGGCAAACACCATCAGCAGGACAAGTTTTTGTTTAATCTTCGGTGCGGGCGTCGTTGTTTTAGCCATTGGTCAATCGTCCTTTCGTGAGATCAACCGCCCGCGAGCGGTTGTTCCCCCCCGCCCGAAGTGCTAGTAGCTGCCGGATCGGGCGTCGTGCTTGGCGACGTCTCCGGCGTCGTGGTCGTCTCGCCATCCGGTGAAGTGGTTGGCGGCGGCGTTGTGTTGTCAAACGGAAGCGGGTCCCCGATCCGCACATACTGTCCCTTATCCGGATAACGCATGCCGTAGGATTCGGCTGCCTTCTGCGCATCCTGAATCGTCACCGCGCACTCAATCTGCACTTCCAGCTCGTTGATGCGAAGATCGGTCAACTCGATCTCGTCGTTGAGCGCGTTGATGTCCGCATAGGCGCGGGAGATGCGCTCGTATCCCGAAAGCGTAAAGAGCACCATTCCGGCAAAGATAAACCCGCTGATGATGATGCCGATACGTCCAAGAGAGGACATTTCCGGCTTCTTGACGCGAACGCCGGGTTCATTCGTACTCTTCGTGCCCGCGCGGCTGCGCGAAGCGCGCGCTTCGTACGCGTCCTGCTCCTCCTGCGTTGGTAAATAGAGTTTGGTCGTTGGGGAACGGCCCTTTTTACGATCGTCCTCAAAGCGGATATCCAATGATAATTCCCTTCCAATCAAGCGAAAATTCCGCTCACCGGCGCGGTAGAACCGCCCGGTCGCACATCTTCGCTAGATCTTTTCGATGCAGCGGAGTTTTGCGCTGGTCGAGCGGGAATTCTGCGCTTCCTCTTCAGCAGAGGCGGTCAGCGGTTTCTTGGTGAGAATCTTTGCCTTGGGTGTCTTTCCGCAGATGCAGATCGGCGCGGAAGGCGGACACGTGCAGGGGTTCTCAAATCTGCGAAACGCCTGCTTGACAATTCGATCCTCCAGTGAATGAAATGTAATTATACACAGTCTTCCGCCTTTTTGCAACA
>CAYVAO010000284.1:352-3597 GCA_964448895.1 uncultured Christensenella sp. | reverse complement strand
TTTCGCCTTTGTCCGGCTCGCCATCATTGAGAGCGCCGAAGACCAGCGTGGTGTCCCGCTCATCCAGTTGCTCGACCGCGCGCAGGTTTCTCGTGATGGCGCGCGTGCGGGTGCCGATGAGTTGCTCCAAATCGTCGTCCACCTGTTGGAGACGCTTGCGAGAACTCGCCAGAACGTTGCTGAACTTTTGAAACTCCGTCTTGACCGCGCCGAGCACGCGCCAGACCTCGCTGCTTCGCTTCTGAATCGCGAATGTGCGAAATCCCATCTGGAGGCTGTTGAGCAGCGCCGCCATGGTGGAAGGACCTGCGATATTGACGCGATAGGTGCGCTGCAATTCCTCGACCAACCCGCGATTGACCACCTCGGCATAGAGTCCTTCAAACGGAAGGAACATAATCGCAAAATCGGTCGTGTTCGGCGGATCGAGATATTTATCGCGAATCTTTGCCGCCTCTTGCTTAATACGCTGGGTCAGCAGCAGGATAGAAGCCGCGATCGATTCCGGAGAGCCGGACTCGTATGCATCCTGTAGATTGGAATACAGGTCGGCTGGGAATTTGGAGTCGATAGGCAGATAGACCGGCGCGCCGTCGTCCGTCGGCAGCTTAACCGCATACTCCACGCGCTCCGAACTGCCAACCTTCGTGATCGCGTTGGTAACGTACTGCTCCGGGGAGAGAATCTCCTCAAGAATCGCGCCGAGTTGGATTTCGCCGAGGATGCCGCGCGTCTTGACGTTGCTGAGCACTTTCTTCAAGTCGCCTACGCCGTTGGCAAGCGTCTGCATTTCGCCGAGGCCTTTGTAGACTTGCTCCAGTCGCTCATTGACGAGCTTAAACGACTGCGCAATCTTTGTTTCCAACGTTTGCTGGAGCTTGTCGTCCACGGTCTTGCGCATTTCTTCCAGCTTTTGTGCGTTATCGGTCTGCATGGAGACGAGACGGCGCTCGACCGTTTGGCGAATCGCTTCCAGCTTTTGTTCGTTATTAAACTCAAAGGATTTCAAGCGTTGCTCATTGCCCTGCTCAAAGGTCTTAAAACGCGTTTCTCCCTGCGCGTCCGAGTTGCGCTGTTGCTCTAAAATCATGCGCCCGAGGTGAGACACGGAAGACTGCACGCTCTCGTTCAGCTCGCGCCGCAGGTCGGAGAGCGCGCGGTTGAGATCGTCCTGCATCGCTTCGCTTTGCGCCTGCTGGCGGCGCATGCTATAGACAAGCAGGATGATGATTGCCGCAAATACAACGATAGAGACGATGAATAGAATGGTTTCGATTGGCATTTCGATTCCCCCTTTTGATGGGATTTGTTCAGTTGAACGCAAGCGCGGAGACGATTAGCACCTGCGCCGCAATATAGGTTGACATCACGAGGATACTCCTGTGACGGATCGGGTGATGGAACGCGTCGATGGAAAGCATGGTGTCCGAAGCGATAAACAACAGTCCGCCGACCGCGGAAAGCCAACGGTGCGCGGAGACACTGTAAAACGAGAACAGGACGGCGCAGGAAGCCATCGTGCCGATGATCATCATATAAAGGAAGCTTGGCGGGCGCAGTTTCTTTGGCAATCCTTTCCAGAGATAGCGCAGTAACGTCGCCGCACTGGCGAGTATGATGCCCCCGAAAATCGCGAGCATATACCAGGGCGGAGTAACGGAGAAACGCCGGATAAAACTGACGATATAAAACGCATGTCCTGCCGCAAAGGCCAATATTCCGGCGGGGAACGCCCATTTACGCGGACGGAACAGCAGGATAAGATCACCCGCAAAACCGAATAGAATCGCGGCGATCACATACGAAGAGGGTTCTCTGGCAAACAACATATAACAGGAGGCGAGCAGCGGCATCAGAAGGCATTTGCTCACGCGGCGCAGCATCAAAAGATTTTTGTTAACACAGGCGAACAGGTGTACGGCGGCATCGAGCAGTAGCATTGCTGCAAAGAAGTATCGCAATCTATCGTCCCCCAAATTCAAACGGCTGGCATCAGTATACCATAATCAAATTCAGCCTGACAGATGATTTCAGTCCTTCGGCTGCCGAAGCATTTATTTCTCAAGCAATATAAAAATCCGCGGCGAAACAACCGCGGATGATTCTCGGAAATCAAACCGAATGGAGATATGCTGGATCTAGCCGAATATCTTTTCAACTCGCTTGAGATAATCCGGCCAATAATAGAACGTTAGTAAATCGCAAAGAATCTTTACAGTAGAAGCACGCATTTCTTCCTCTGTTGCATACGGGTATGTGAAATAGGAAAAGAATTGCTTGCCCGGCAGATGCGTTTTGGAGTTCACCACGATCGCCGTAATCGGCACATCGCGGCCAATCTTTTTCTTGATTCTTCCGAGATGGGAGATGCCATCGATCTTATACGAAAAATCGATAGATTCCTTCAAGAGAAGTCCAAGAAAGAAGTCGATGTTGAGCGGCGTAAACTTGTTTTGTGCTTCGGTGAGGTTGAAAACCTCATTCAATTCTGTTGCCAGCGCCTTATAGCTCATCAAAGGAGCGGCACCCGAATCGATCAGCTCTTCCACCATTTCTTCCAGCTTCTTATCTTGCGGATACGTAAAATGCGAGAATTGACGCACCAGTATCTGCGCAATCTGATAGACGACGTCCTTGTCTGTGATGGTATGTTTTGACGTGTCGTAATCTCTCCTTGCATCGTATTCGTGTCCATGTTGTAATTATACATGATAACAGAGTGCAACACTTGATAAATCATGAAAAAGTAAAAGAAATATTAAAACAGCCTCAAATTAATGTAAAATTTTCTAAAAATACCAGTCGATCGGTACAGAATGCCCCAAATTACGAAAAAGCTGGACGAACAATTGAAGAGAATCGCTCTTACGATATTGAAACGTCGCATGTCAAATGTTATACTATATCCTGATTGAATCTGGGCATTCTTAAGCATGACAAGGAGGAACTTCACACATGCATTATTCCAGTGAAGTGGAAGAAATGACCTGCGTCCTCAAGGGCGCAAAGCATGATCCCGCTCCGATCCCCGAAGAGGGCAAGTGGGTCAAAGCAAAACAAATTACGGACATCAGCGGCTTAACGCACGGCGTCGGCTGGTGCGCGCCGCAGCAGGGCGCCTGCAAGCTCACGCTCAACGTGAAGGGTGGCATCATCGAGGAAGCGCTGGTCGAGACGATCGGCTGTTCGGGCATGACGCATTCGGCCGCAATGGCTGCCGAAGTATTGAGCGGAAAAACGATCCT
>CAYVAO010000284.1:0-342 GCA_964448895.1 uncultured Christensenella sp. | reverse complement strand
GTTTGCGACGCGATCAACACCGCCATGCGCGAGCTGTTTCTGCAGATCGCCTACGGCCGCACGCAGAGCGCGTTCTCCGATGACGGTCTGCCCATCGGCGCAGGTCTTGAAGACCTCGGCAAGGGCCTCCGTTCGCAGATCGGCACCATGTACGGCACGCTCGCCAAAGGCCCGCGCTATCTGGAGATGGCGGAAGGCTATGTACTCGGCATCGCTCTGGATGAGGGCGGCGAAATCATCGGCTACAAGTTTGTCAACCTCGGCAAGATGATGGACGCGATCAAGAAGGGCACCGATCCTAAGGAAGCGTACGAAAAGAACATCGGAACCTACGGGCGTTTC
>CAYVAO010000283.1:0-3640 GCA_964448895.1 uncultured Christensenella sp. | reverse complement strand
GAGGGACCGAAATCGTTGCCGTACCGCTTGGCGAGGTTGCGGGCAAATTGAAAGGTATTCCGGCAGACTCGCAGCTTTTGCGCCACGCGAAGCTTCTCGGAATATCCATGGGAGTATAGATGCTTTTCTTTGAGCAGTAAAATTCTACGGACTGTGATCCGGCCAATAATAAATATGCCGGTTACGATGTTAAGAGAAATGGAAACGAGACGCTCCCCAAAGAGCAGTCCGCTTGAAACAAAAAGAGATTTTTAAACGGCCTCAAAGCGCAGTTTTCGGGAAAACTCGACCGGTGTCAAAAATAAAGTAGTGCTTTGCGGACGGAACTCGTTGTACTCCCTTCGCGCCATTTAAAAACGAAGAATCCATGCTAAAGAAAAAGGCACATGAAGTGGTATCATTTCATGTGCCTTTGTGGCGAAACCTTCACGCAGTGATACAGTCGCGCGAATCGAGAGGGTGGGTACATGCTGGGCGCAAAAGCCCGTGTTTGAGTAAGAATCAAAGATCGTCGATGCGAAAAAAGGTAAGTTTATATGCGTATTATGCCGCGGTGATCCTCTCGGATTGATTCAATGTATACACAAAATGTTGGTTCTAAAATCGTTCCTCTTTACTCTCCTGCATGTTTTTATATTTCTCGTCTTACAATGGGCTACTTTACTATGGGCTATGTTCTTTGACAACAGGCAGTATCAACGAGGATGTTGAGCATGTGAGGGAGAAACTTCGATATTTCACAATACGGCATCGAAAAGCGGCAGATACTGAAATGTTAACGTTCAGATATCTACCGCTATAGAATGAAACAGTTAATATACAAGCAAACGCTGAATCTAAACGGCAGGATAAGGGTTACCGAATAGAACCGTTATTGCAGGGGCGTACAACAAGTCTGGGATTTATAGATTCATCAGGTTGATGCCGATCTCGTCGGAAAACGTGCGCGTGATTTCTTCCGAGAGAATCTGAATAAAGATCTCTGCTGTTGCGCTGACCTTTGCCTCTACAAGATGACCGCCGAACGTTTGGGCGGACGCGTTGGCAACGGCGATGTGCAGGTGCGGATAGTGGGCGCCGTCCTTTGTGGTCAGGTTACCGTTGATGCCTAGGATTTCTAAATCCTCGCTGAGCTTGTTTTGAACGAACTGCTTCGTGGAGGTCTGGAAGAGGAAAAGCGTGATTTCGGACACCGCGCCGATACCGCTTACGATTCCGGAGCGGATTCCGTAATCCGCTGTTGCGTGGAGGATGCTCTCGACGATTTCTTCGCCACGTTCAAGGCGGAGGGCGAGCAACTGACCCTGGTTCATCAGTTTTGAGTACATGATTACCTCTTATGTATTCTTGTTTTCTATCTTTCTATTTACCGCGCGGATGTGATCCGCACGGCTTGCATTCCATTCGTCGGAACTTGCTGTTTTTATATGAAATTTACGCTTTGACGACGTTGACAGGACTACCGGCGAGGTACTCTCGGAGGTTCTCAACCGCAATCTCAAGCAGGCGCTGGCGACTTTCACGCGGAGCCCAGGAGATATGCGGCGTGATGATACAGTTCTTCGCACGAAGAAGCGGATTGTCGTCGGAGATTGGTTCCGAGGACACGACGTCGAGCCCCGCAGCATAGACCTTTCCGCTGTTCAACGCGTCGGCCAAGTCCTGCTCAACGATGAGCGGACCGCGACTGTTGTTGAGCAGAATAACCCCGTCCTTCATGCGCGAGATGGCATCCTTGTTGATGATGCCCTGTGTGGCTGGGAAGAGCGGGCAGTGTAGCGCAATGACATCCGACTGCCGAAATAGCTCGTCCAGCGCCACGTATTCGGCAAGTTGTTTGCCGGATTCGGACGGGTACTCATCGTATGCGAGCAGTCGCATACCGAGTGCCTTTGCTATCCGGCCAGTCGCCTGGCCGATACGCCCGAACCCGATGATACCCATCGTTTTGCCATCCAGCTCGATGAGCGGATAATCCCAGAAGCACCAGTCGGGATTGCTGGCCCAGCGACCCTGGTGAACTGCGTCGCTGTGGTGTGCAACATGATGACAGATTTCCAGCAGCATGGCGATAGCAAACTGGCCTACGGAGCTTGTGCCGTAGGTAGGAATGTTTGTTACGGTGACGCCGTGCTCCTTCGCCGAAACGACGTCCACAACGTTGTAGCCGGTTGCTAACACGCCTATGTATGCCAACTTCGTGCAGGCTTTCAGTACGTCCATGCCGATGGGGGTCTTATTTGTAAAGACGATCTCTGCGTCCCCGATCCGTCGGGTTACTTCGGTAGGATCGTTCAGGGGAGAGCGGTCATAGACCGTCAGTTCGCCAAGCGCTCGCAGCGAATCCCAACTCAAGTCTCCGGGGTTGAGCGCGTATCCGTCCAGTACAACGATTTTCATGTTCTCATATCCTCACAAGTCTTATTCTTACAATACAAGTATTCACCCGTATAGCGCCAGATTTTAAGCGGACACTACTTGCGCCCGTCGTTATTTCTTGGTAGTCTATTAATAAATAAAACATACTTCGCATTAATAGGAGCAATCACTATGCCTAAAACCTCTCAAACGCTTCCCGCGACTTCTTCCAATCAATCGACGGAGAAAGCGTTCGCCATCTTGGAATATTTAGTCGAGCACCCGGATCGGACGCGGCTTGTCGATATCAGTTCGGCACTGAAGGTGAACCCGAGCACGGCATCCCGATTTCTCACCGCATTGGAGGCATGTGGTTACGTAACGCAGAATCCCGACAACCTCCAGTACGTTCCAACCTACAAAATCTGCCGATTGGCCAACATCCTCAACAGCCGAATGGAGCTCAAGGACATTACGCACCCGTATCTCGTGGCCCTCTCCAACTACTTTGAGGAATCCACCTGCGTCTCCGTTGAGCGCGACATGAGCATGGTTTATGTGGATGTCGTCGCCGGTCCTAGTAAAACGCTCATGAGCATGCAGCGAATCGGCAATACGGGCCCGATGCACAGTACTGGTAACGGCAAGCTCGCTCTCCTCAACTATACGCCGGAGATGATCGACCGTTTGATTGAAGAGCACGGCCTGCCTCGTTTCACGCAAAACACGATTACGGAAAAACAGTCTCTTCTCGCCCGCCTCGAGGAGATTCGTTCCAGCGGCTTTGCTTACGATGAGGAAGAAAACGAGATCGGGCTGCGCTGCATTGCCTGCCCAATCTACAACTACACCGGCAAGGTGGTCGCCGGGGTTTCTGTTACAGGCCCGGCAAGCCGGCTGTCGCAGGCAGCCATCCTCGAAAAGCTCCCTTTCCTAAAAGAGACGGCTGAACGGATTTCCGCCGAATTGGGGTACCGGAAGGACTGATCAAAACGGTGCGGTACGAATTTCGGCCGGTTCACCGGTGAAAATCACTGCCTCAGGATTGGAAAAAATCGCCATCATAGAATTTTAATAAATAAAAACAAGCTTTATTTATAAAAATATATCGCAATCTGTGTCGATTGTCAAGACCACGAAAACGGACAGAGCGTATGTTTTGTGAACGTTCAAACATACGCTCTGTTTTTTGCGTTTTCGTTTGCGTCGCCGGTGAATAGCGTCTGCCCGAATAGAGCAGGGCAAGGGAGTGTACCGCTCTTTTCCACCAGCTTGCAGGGGA
>CAYVAO010000282.1:0-3650 GCA_964448895.1 uncultured Christensenella sp. | reverse complement strand
CGTCTCCTCCAGCAAAAAACGGATTGATCATGATAGTTGAGCGTCGTTTTCTATATTGAGCGAACCCAATACCTGCTTCATTTGAACGAACGCAAAGAAGCTTGCCTCTCTGATCAATTGTGCTTTTCAATTGAATGTCATTATGGAATCTGATTCTCCGGTAAAAGGTACTCTGCGGTCTGCCAGTCGGTTTGCGGCGGCAAGCCAAACAGTGCCTGCATTTCTTCATAAGTCGGATTGTCAAAGCGCCATCCAGTGTCCGTAGAATGCTTGCCTTTGGCGATCACGATCGTATTTGGCAGACCTACTTTCAGCGCATGCAGCTCTTCATCGGAAAACCCGCAATGAATGACCCAGAGGCGCTTGAGGTTTGTCAGCGACAGCAACGGCTTGTTGTCCGTCAGAGGGGTATAGCAGCAGTTGAGAAACTCCAGCTGCGGTAAGTCGTATAGCACCGAAATGTCCGTCAGGTTCATTTCAAACATTTCAAAGAAAATCAGATTCTTCAGCGTTCGAATCGGCGATAGATCCGTCCCCTTTGTCATCGAGATCACAAGCAAGCGAAGCTTGGGCAAGCTTTTGACAAACGAGATATCGGAGATCCAGTCGGAGTGCCCGATGTCCAGCGCCTCGATATCCGTACAGTATCGCAGCTTTGCGATCTGCTCGTCGTCTACCCAGCGATAGCGGCGCACTTCATCGCCAATCTTTGTAAAGCGCACGCCTTCGTGCTCTTTGTATTGCGCCATGCTGAAGCCTTTGATATCCGTGCGAATCTCCCAATAGCCCACATGCAGCATCCAGACAACCTTCACCTGCGGCAGCTCGCTCCGAAGCTGTGCCATCTCTTCATCGCTTGGCCCGCAGTTGCACATATCCAGATAGGTCAATTGAGGAAGCAACTTTAGCGTCCGCTTGAGCGCCGCAAGATCACTCACGGTATAGCCCCGCAGATCCAGCGCGGTCGTGTCGCTGTCCACGCGCAAGCCGTCGAGAACCGGCACCATCCAGTGAATCTTCACTGCGGGATATCGCTCGCTTAGCGCGGCGACATCCTGCTCGGTGGCGGGCACTTCGCTTAAATCCAGCGCAGTCAAATTCGGGAAAAAAGCGAGCTGATCGCCAAGCGTCTTTGCATCAAACGATTCTGCGGCTTCCAGCTGGTACGAAGTCATACTCGTATCATGCCGTTGATCCAATAAATACGCCTGGCAAAGGAATTCCACAGCGGGATATGCGCTCTGAAACGCCGCAATATCGCCTGCTAAAACGTCCGTTTTGCGTAAATCAATCGATTTCAGCTTGGGCAGAGCAAGCAGTAGCGTTGTCAGTTCGTCCTTTGTCGTCCCGCTTGAACAAACGATGGATTCTTCCGTATTAGAGAAGGTTTCTCCTCCGGCGGCGCAAGTCCATTGGATCGTAAGCGACGGGTAGGTTTTCTGCGTCTCTATCAACGCTTCATAATCCGCGCTGCCGGAGGCGTCGAGGGAGACAAGACGCGGGAAATAAGCCAGCATCGCGAGATCCGCTTTTGAAAAATTCGGCACTGCCAGCGTTTCGCTTTCGGAATCATAGCGCGCGGCACCGAGCGGCACGCTCCAGCGAATACTGCACGCAGGGATGAGCGCTTGAATACCGTCAAACGCCGCGGTGTCCAGCGGATTATCGCGTAAATCGAGCGATTCGAGTTGTCGCAGTTGACGCAGGTCTTCAACCGAAGCCGCATCCACGATGTTCGCGTTCCTTAGATCGAGCGACAGAGCCGCTCGATCCACCGGATTGCCCGCAATCGTCACCTCTTTGGAACACGCGCTCAGACCAAAAACCGTAGCGATGATGAGCGCAAAAATCAAGCTTGCGCGCAAAAATCGCCCTGAGCAGTTATCCTTTGGTTTCTTAATAAGTGACGCCATATTTCAATCTCCGTCATGTGGAAAGAGAAGCTTGTTTTACAAACAACCGCAGGCATTATGTCGGCGGCATCACCCAGGGTTTGGCGCCGGTGTTATACACGGGATCATCCACGGTCGGCACCAACTCCGACTTGCCCCAAAACAGCCCGTCCGTCCAGGGACGCTGCACATCGCTGCCGGTACCGGTGTGCTGGTTAAGGCACTCGCCCATGAATATCATCGCCGTGGAAGCGCCGCCATCGAGGTTATAGGCCGTCTGGCAGCCGAGCAGATAGAACATCTGCGTGAGTTCCTCAATTGTCATTCCAACGCTGTATTTGTTTTGCCGGCCGTCGACCGTGATCGCGATGAAATGGCCGGGTTCAACCATGCCGATACCGGTGCGCGGGTTCTGCCTGCCAAGCATGCTGCGGCGGGACGCAAGGTCCCTCACGCCGTTGTTAAGCAGCGTCGGCCCAAAGGAAAACGTATTGAGTACGCCCTGCTCCTTGAGCTCTTCCACCGAGATCGTCTTAGGCTTGTATATCTTGATCGTCAGATCATCCGGATAAAACGCGAGGATATCCTGCGCCTGATTCTCGCTGTACACCTTGCCGTTTCGCATGAGGATGCCCTTATCGTTGACTTCCGCCTGGATCAGGTTGTCGCCCGTGATGCCGAGTACCGCGCGATAACGGCGCGCCATATGCCAGGCGTGTTCCAACGAAGGTTGCTCCAGCGGATTGTCGTTTCGAACACCCGCCATGAAAGCGTCCTCGCCGCGCATGCGAATATTCGCGATGCAATACGTGACCGGTTTTTTATCGGGTTTTGTGATATGCACGCGGTCGATGATGATCGAAAGCGTATCTGTACGATATTCCCAGTGCTCATTTTCAAGATCGATGACGACCACTTCTTCCGGATCGGACGCACTGCGGAAATATGGATCCCAGGGATCGGGCGTCGGCGTGGGTTCCGGCTCGGCAGTCGGCTCCGTCGAATCGGAAGGCATCGGCGTTGGCGCAAGTTTTGCAGCCGCATCCTGCGGCTCGGAGGCGGAAGCATCATCCGGTTTATGTTGAAAATAACGAACGGCAAAGAAGATTGCACCCAGCAGAAATACGCCGCAAACGATAATCGCGACGATTTTGAGCCGCGTGCCTTTCTTGAGCAAGACTGCGCCGATCAGCGCGAGAACACCTAAGGCAGCACAACCGATGAGCAAGGCCGTATTCGGAATATCCGTTGTGTTCGAAGGTGCCGTCTCCGCCTGTGCCGTCTGCGCGGTTGTTACGGGCGTTGCTGCCGCGATTGCCGCTGTATCGGCTGCGGGTTCGCTCGCCTGCGGCGTTGGGGACGGCGCAACATACGGCTCCGCGGTTGGGCCAAGGAGCGATGCGTCCAACCCCGCAAAGAGGTCGCCTTTTGCCGGGTCAAACGACGTTGCGTCGACAGCGGAAGCGAGACCGTATTGCGCGCTGGTAGAGCCGACCCCGTCGGTCATCGTTATGGGATATGTGGTCGGATAGTACGCGTAGCCTTGCTGATCCAGTTCCAGCGCGGTCAGGCCGTCGAAGCGCGCAATCGGCTCGCTGCGATCAAGCGTTACCATGTTCTCTCCATATTGATGGAAGAACAAGCGCTGCACCTGCCAGGCACCGTACAAAGCGGAACTCTCTTTATAGCGGTTTGCTTCCGGTGCGTACCGAACCGCCATAAACACGCTGTCGGATGTCACGATATGCGCGCCGTTGC
>CAYVAO010000281.1:0-3651 GCA_964448895.1 uncultured Christensenella sp. | reverse complement strand
CTTGCGGTATACGCCATCGTGTCCGTACCGTGCAGAATCACGATTCCGTCGTAATCCGGCAGGCAGTTAAACACCGCTTGCGCAATGAGCCGCCACTCCTCCGGCTGGATGTTGGAGCTGTCCAGATTGAGGATCGTTCTGGTCTCCAGCTTGCCCAGCTTCGCGGCTTTTGGCGCGTAGGCCAGGATATCATCCGCGGAAAGCGTCGGAATCAAGCCGTCCGCCGTCTGCGTGCAGGCGATTGTTCCTCCGGTAGACAGGATCATCAGTTTTTTCATATTCGCTCCTGTATATATGGAATTCACAGTTGTTTAATTGGATTGCGGCGTGCATCTTCATGCAGGCAAAATAAAAGTAACATAAGATTCACTTCTATGCCAGACAAGAAAAATAATATAACATCTTTGTTAGTAGACGTTCCTTCCCGATCCTGACGGTTACCCGTCACATCCGTTTTATGTTTGTTTTCGCCACGTTTTCCTGTATAATATGTATCTGTAATTATATCTACATCATCGCGCTATCGGCGTCACATCGCAAACCCCGACGCAACCGAAAATCAAGCAAGGAGAAGCAAGATGGAACGAATCTGCATAGCGGCCGACAGCACCTTCGACATGACGCTCGATATGGTGCAGCAGTACGGCATAACCGTCAGCGCATCATATGTCCGGATGGACGAAACGGACTATTTGGACTATCCCGACCTCAAACAGAGCGATCTTTTCGATTATTATCGCAGAACGAAGAAACTGCCCCAGACCGCGGCGGCAAACCCCAACGATTATGAGCTGCTGTTTCAGGAATGCCTCAAGGATCACGACGCCGTCATCTTTATCGCCAAGAGTTCCGGTATGTCCAGTTGCTATGCCAATGCGGTTTCCGCGGCGAGCAATTTTGAAAATGTGTATGTCATCGACTCCCTCTCTATCTCCAGCGGCAGCTCGCTGCTCGCAATGGAAGCCTCGCGCCTAAAGGACGCCATGCCCGCAAAAGAGCTGGTCGAGTATCTGATCGCCTATCGCGACAAGATCATCGGCAGTTTCATCATTGAAACGCTGGAGTATCTGCATGAGGGCGGTCGCTGCTCCACGCTCGCCTATCTTGGCGCGAGCGCGCTGCAAATCCGCCAGAGCATCAACATTCGCGACGGCAAACTCGTCGTCGGCAAAAAATACATGGGCACCTACAAGCGCGCGCTAAAGGAATTCATCGATACCTCGCTTGCCCAGTATGAGAATATGCGGCCCGAAGTCGTTATGATCTCGCACGCCGTGCAGGACGAAGCGATGCTAAACGCCCTGATCGATCAAATCAAGGCGCTGAACTATTTTCAGCAGATCATCCCCCTCTCCGTTTGCGCGGCGGTCGCCTGCCACGGCGGGCCGAACGCGTTCGGGTTATTCTTCGTTCAAAAATAACAAGCTTTCGTTTAAAGTTATGAGGAAAATACGTTTTGAAACATCAAGTCGTTAAAAAGCACAACGCAGGCAGAGGTTGCTTCGTCTGCGGGGTGAAGAATCCATTCGGACTGCATACGGACTTTTTCGAGCTGGAAGACGGTACGCTGGCGGCAAAGGTAACGCCGAGCGAACACCACCAGAGCTATCCTGGCAGGCTGCACGGCGGCGTCAGCGCAGCGCTGCTGGACGAAACCATCGGCAGAGCGATCAACATTTCGGAGCCGGACACCTGGGCGGTAACCGTGGAGATCAACACCCGCTACAAAAAGCCTGTGCCGTATGGTGTGACGCTGACCGTGACCGGGCGCGTGGTCGACAACAACCGTCGGCTCTTTACCGGAGAAGGCGAAATCCTGCTGCCGGACGGCACCGTCGCCGTCACCGCTACCGCGAAGTATATGAAGCTAAAGCTCAGCGACATCGCGGACTTTGAGGCAAACGGTGACAGCTGGCAGTGCTACCCGTATGATGGCGATCCAACAGAGATCGAATTGCCGGAAGCATAGTTTTTCTTGCCGATTCTGAATCATTCGCGCAATTGTCAGCCCATCGGCAATGCTTGTCGGTGGGCTGTCTGTTTAAAAGTTTAAGATTTGAAACCACAATTTTGAAAGGGATTTATTTGCTATGACCATCGGAATTCTCGGCGCGGGCACATGGGGCGTCGCCGTCGCCCGCATGCTCGCAGATAGCGGACACGCCGTCACGGTCTGGTCCGCCCTGCCCGCCGAAATCAGCCATTTGAAGCAAACGCGCAAACACCCGAATCTGCCCGGCATGACGATTCCGGACTCCATCGTGTTTACGGCGGATCTGGAGTCTGCCTGCGTCGCAAAAGATCTGGTTGTGTTCGCGGTTCCGTCCGTCTTTGTCCGGCAGACCGCGCAAAACGCCCGCGCATATCTTCCCGACGGGCAGATCATCGCGGATTTGGCAAAGGGCATTGAGCCGGACACGCTGATGACGCTCACGGAGGTCATACGAAGCGTTTTACAGCAGGACGGTCGTCACGATGCGATTCGTCTCGTCGCGCTATCCGGGCCTACGCACGCGGAAGAGGTCGCGCTTCAATTGCCGACGACGATCGTCTCCGCAAGTGTTGATAAACAAGCTGCCGAGTTTGTCCAGCAGGTATTCACCAACGAAACAATGCGCGTCTATACCAGTTCGGACGTCAAGGGCGTTGAGGTAAGCGGCGCGCTGAAGAATATCATCGCGCTCGCGGCGGGCATCTCGACCGGATTGGGATACGGCGCGAATCTGAAGGCCGCGATTATCACGCGCGGTCTGGCGGAGATTACGCGTCTCGGCCTCGCCATGGGCTGCGCGGAGCAAACGTTTTACGGGCTTGCGGGAATCGGAGATATGATCGTGACCGCAACGTCCGAACACAGCCGGAACAACCGCGCAGGAGAGCTGATCGGCAAAGGATATTCCGCCAAAGATGCGATGGAAAAGGTCGGCATGGTGGTTGAGGGCATCCACGCGCTGCCCGCCGCGATGCGCCTTGCGGAGCAGTATCACGTAGAGATGCCGATTACGTCCGCAGTCAACGACGTGGTCGCCGGTCTCAAAACCCCGTTGGAAGCCGTTCGCGATCTCATGGCCCGCACACAGGGGCAGGAATTCCCCGTCGCAAAAACGCATAACCAAATTTAAGCGTATCATAAACACAGCCCGCCAAAAGGCGGGCTGCTTGCTTGCGTTGCTTGTTTCTTAGTTGCGTAGCGCGTTGAGCGGCGCGGGAATGCGACCGCCGCGCTGGATAAAGTCCGCGCTGGACTCGGTATGCACCGCCATCACGGGCGCGCTGCCGAGGAGGCCGCCCATCTCCACCATATCGCCGACCTGCTTGCCGGGAGCGGGAATGATGCGAACCGCGGTGGTCTTGTTGTTGATCATACCTATGGCGGCTTCGTCCGCGATGATTGCGGAAAGCGTCTCCGCGGGTGTGTTGCCGGGCACCGCGATCATATCGAGGCCGACGGAGCAGACACAGGTCATCGCCTCCAGCTTGTCGATCGTCAGCGTGCCCGCCTGCGCGGCGGCAATCATGCCCTCGTCCTCCGAGACGGGAATAAACGCGCCGGAAAGGCCGCCAACCTGCGAACTCGCCATGACGCCGCCCTTTTTCACCGCGACGTTGAGCAGCGCGAGCGCCGCCCTCGTGCCGAGCGTTCCGCAGCGC
>CAYVAO010000280.1:0-3675 GCA_964448895.1 uncultured Christensenella sp. | reverse complement strand
GTCAGCGTGATCAGGATTCTCGGGATCAGGATCGCTGGGATCCCAGCCGTACTTGTGATCCGCGGTCATGTAGGGCTCTTCATAGATCAGCGCGGGCGGCTGCGGCGGTGTTGGGCCGCTGTCGTCCGTGATGGTGATCTCCGTGCCGACAACGCAGTTCATATAGACCCAATAAGCATCCACACAACGCAAGCGGACACATCCGCCGGAAGCAATCGTTCCGAGCGATTCATAGTACTTGACGATCATCTGCTTCTTGCCATACTCCTGCAGATTACGCTTATCGCCACCAATCGGCACGGAGTGGAACAGGTAGCTGCCCGTGATACGGCTGGCGTACTGCGAATAAACGTTTTCGCCATGCACCTGCCCCATCTTCTTGTAGGGATACTGGCGAACCAGATGGAATGTTCCGCGCGGGGTGAGATCTTTGCTGCGCCCGGTCGAGCAGATCATCACGCGTTCTTCCGTCCATTCGCCGTCAACAGCCTTGTAGACAACGACGCTCTGCGTACCGATGTAGACAATGATCATACGATCGCCATCCGCTGCGGGTACCGAATCCGGTGTATAGGAAGGCACCGCAATTTTCTCCGTGGTGGGTAGCGCACCCGCGATCATCTTGCCGCTGCTGTCGGCGGGATAAAACGCGCCTTCACCGCCGCTAAAGGAGCCGTAAACATACGTGCCGCCATCCGTACCGGTGATTGCTCCGTTTTCGAGCAGAGTGTATTTCGCGCGCAGACGAATCGTGTCCGGCAGCGCCGCATTGGTGCAAACGCCGAACGATTCCGTCGCGGGATCGACAAACGCGGTAGCGTCTGTTGCGAGGATTGCGCCGGTTTCGTCCGAAGGATAAAATCCTTGATAGGTATCGCCCGCAACACCGTCTACAAACTCGGTATAACCGCCGTAAACACGGTATTGCAGGTTACCCTCTGCGTCCGTAAACGCAAAGAGCGCAAGGGTCGTGTCCTCTGTCTCAACACGTGTATATCCCGCCGGTGCGGCGCTCGCATCCGAAAGCGGAAGCGGCATCGCATCGCCAATCGTGATGACCGGTTCAGCGGTCGGAACAGGAACCGGTGTCGGTACCGTTTCGGCAACTGTATTGAGTGTGTCCAAAGCTTGCGAACATGCGCCAAGCCCAAGTGTGAGCAAAATGCTCACGAGCAAAATGACTGTTGTCTTGCCCCAAAATGTACGTTTCATGTTTGCTATTATAATCGATTTGCCTCTATTGTTCAAATACCTAAAATGTGACGTTCCTGTGGATTCGCGACTGTTTTACCACATTTTCCCTCTCGATCGTCAAGAATTGAAGATTTACACTGAAAAGTTGAAATGTTACAATCACTTTATCAAAAATGTATGATCAGAAGTTTGCCGAATGATTCGTTTTGTGTTTAAGAAAGGAACGCCTATATGCGACAGCCAAATCCCGCAATGCGTAATAATCTGCTTCGCGTTCTTGTGCTGGTTGCCGCGTTTGCGGTTGTACTCACAATCATACTCCTCTCGCTCAACGCAATTCTCCCCGGATTTTTCGATGTATTAGAGCACGGAGATCAGCAAGAGCTTGTTCAGTATATTCGCGGTTTCGGCAGCGTCGGCGGCGTCGTGCTCGCGTTTTTGCTGCAATTCATCCAAATCATCAGTATCTTCTTTCCCGGCGGCCCGATTCAAATCGCCATTGGCGTTGTATTTGGAACGCTCTGGGGATTCATCATCTGTCATATCGGATATGTTCTTGCAAACATCGTTGTGTTTTATAGCGCAAGAAAGCTTGGCAACCGACTGGATCAATTGTTTTCCGAGAGCGGCAACAAGGCATCGCGCTTTCGCTTTCTTACGGAAGCACAGCATCCCAGCTTTGTCGTAGCGCTCTCGTGTTTGATTCCTCTGTTACCAAACGGGCTCGTGCCGTATATCGCGGCACGCACGAAAATTACGTTCTGTCAATTTCTGATTTCTGTGTATCTCGGGAGTATTCCAACGCTTTTGATGCTCAACGCCATCGGAAACAAACTTTTGCAAGGGGATTATGGAAAAGTTGTGCTTTTGGGTGTGTTGCTGGTGGCAGGCGTCGCGCTCCTGTACTTGCTCCGAAAGCGTATTTTCGCACTCGTCGATCAAATACACCTCAGGCGCGAAGAGCACGTCTCTTCCAAACAAGACTAGACTTTCATCACAAGACAATTTACAAGCCAATTTAAAACGACCTTCGTATTTTATTACGAAGATCGTTTTTTCTTATTGTTCCGGCCCGAGTCCGCGTACGGTGCAGTTGCCGATCTCTCGCGCGATTGCCTCACCCGTCTTCAGTACATCCGCCGGAGCATGCGCGAGCGGGTCTTGTTCGTTTCGCGGACGGTATTGCTGTAGATAGAACCGATCGCAACCCTTGACCATTCTTGCGGTCTCCAGCGCGTCCTCAAGCGTCAACTGCGGCGCATATGTCATGCGAAACTCGTGCGGAATGCCGCTGTTGCGAATCAGTGTAATACTGCGTCGTATGCCGTCCATATCGACGGCGGATCGTGTGATCTCGTCATATCGCTCCGCAGGGGCTTTTACATCCATTGCGATATAGTCGATTAAGTTTTTATTGAGCAAAGAGAGCAGAACCTGCGGCTTGGTTCCGTTGGTATCGAGCTTGATCTTATAACCAAACGTGCGAACGCGGAGAATGAACGCCTCCAAGTTTTGCTGCAAGGTCGGTTCGCCGCCGGAGATCACCACCGCAGTCAAGAGCCCTGCTCGCTTTTCCAGATATTCCAGCACCGGCTCTTCCGATATCAGCGGCGCGTCTCGCTTGATGATGTGCGCATTGTGGCAATAGACACAGTCCATATTGCAATAGGGCGTAAACACAACCGCGCAAGGTTGCCCGGGATAATCGACGAACGATGTTTTTTGAAAACCTGCAATCAGCATGTGTCTTTCGATTCCTTTTCGGTTACTCGTTTGCTTTTCTATTCTATCATATCTTTAGCAAAAAAGTTGGAGATATGCGCACGGCACATCTCCAACCAAATTGCGAATCAGTTTCGAACACGAGCGCGTCAGATGACGAATTTTTTACGCATCATATACTCTTCTTTTTTGCCCGGATTATAGTTTTGAACGGGGCGCAAGTATCCGACCACTCGCGACCAGACCTCCGCTTTTTGTCCGCAGGTTGGGCAGTTGAAATGCTCTCCCGCGATATAACCGTGCTCTTTGCAGATGGAGAACGTCGGTGTGATGGAGATATACGGCATTTTGTATTTGGCAAACACGCGCTGGATGAGCGTCTTTGCCGTCTCGATATCCTCGATCCGCTCGCCAATATAGAGATGCTGCACCGTGCCGCCCGTATAGAGAGACTGAAGTTCATCCTGCAGGTCGCAGCACTCAAACACATCGTCCGTATAACCGACCGGCAGCTGCGAAGAGTTGGAGTACATCGGTTCGTCTACCCCGCTCTGAATAATGCCGGGGAATTTCTCGTGGTCGATCTTAGCAAGACGGTAGCTGGTACCTTCCGCCGGGGTTGCTTCCAGATTGTAGCTATGCCCCGTCTCTTCTTGAAATTCGATCATCAGCGCACGCAGATAGTTCATGATCTCCAGCGAGACGTCGAGTCCTTCGGGGCTGCCGATATCCTTGCCGATGAAGTTGAGGCAGCATTCG
>CAYVAO010000279.1:0-3679 GCA_964448895.1 uncultured Christensenella sp. | reverse complement strand
CCGGGATCACAAAGGGAGATTTGGGAATTGATGAAAACACTTCTGCAGCACTGCCGGATCTATGACGGAACCGGAGCGGACGCATTTTCGGGCGACATTCTAATTGAAAACGACCGGATTTTAGACGTTGCGCCAGGCATTGACGCCGCGGATGCAACCATCGTCGATCTGGCGGGAAAAAGTATTTCCTCCGGTTTTTTTGACGCGCACTCGCACAACGACTGGTACGCGGCAAAGACGAATCCGAAACCGTATTTTGAGCCGTTTGTGCGGCAGGGGATCACCTCGTTTATCGCCGGAAACTGCGGGCTCTCCATGGCAGGTTTTTCTCCCGAAAGCCAGCATGTCGACAAAATCGGCGCGGGTCTGTTTCACATGGACGACCTGACCGGCGTCTATCCCGATTTTACCTCGTTTTTTTCCGCCATCGACGGCAACACGCCACTGAATATCGCCTCGCGCGCGTGCCAATGCACCGCCCGCGTGAGCGGAACGGGCAACGCAAACCGCAACCTGAGCGAAACCGAGCAGGAGCAGATGCTCGCGTTGCTGGAAGAGAGTCTCCAGCAAGGCGCTTGCGGCGTTTCGCTGGGGTTGATGTACGAGCCCGGCCTCTACGCGCCGAAAGAGGAGCTAAGAAAGATTGCCGAACTCTGCGCGCGCTATCATCGCCCGCTGACGGTGCACCCGCGCGCCAACTCCGCCGTATCGATGGCGTATCCGGAACTGCTCGGAAGGCCGCATCTTTTGCGCGCGCTGGACGAGCTGGAGGAGATCACGCAGGGGCTTGACGTCAAGCTGCAATACTCCCACGCGATCTTCGTCGGCAAAAATTCTTTTCCGTGCAAGGACGAGCTGGTCGAAATCATCGAGCGCATGCGCAAAAACGGTGTGGATGCGATGTTTGATATCTACGCGGAGTTGCTTGGCGTATCGGTCATCACGGCGATCATGCCGGTTTGGTATCAGGCGCTGAGCCCGAAGGAAAAACAAAAGTTCTTCAATAAACTCCGTTTCCGTATACTCGCCAATGCCTCTATTCTCCTGTTGGGATTCGGGTTTCACGATATCCAGGTCGCCTACATCGGGCCGGGATACGAGGAATACGAAGGCAAGACCGTCCACGAGATCGCAATAGAGAAAAAAACGAACGATCTTGACGCATACCTCATGCTCTGCGAACTGAGCAATTTTGCAGGGCGCGTCAATATGGGGCCATACAGCACGCCGCAGATCATCTCCGATCTGTCCCGCCACGACAACGTCCTGTATATGACCGATGCGTGGGTTGAGGAACACGGCGTACAGAATCCCGCAATCTACGATTGCTTCCCGAAGTTTTTGCACCTCTCCCTCAACGGATCGGGCGACACCATGCCGCGCACGGTGCGTAAGATGACCGGCGCCGTGGCGGATCGTTTCTCCATCGCCGGGCGCGGATACATCAAGCCTGGCTATTTTGCCGATCTGACCGTGTTTGACGAAGCTGTATTGAAACATTCGACGCCCGATCAATCCAGGGCGTTCGGCATTGAGCGCGTCTATGTGAACGGCAAACTCGTTTTAAACGGCGATACGCTGGATGAAGCAGCCTTCGCCACCGCCGGGCGCGCGCTGCGCGTTTGACCGGCGCGCTGTTCGATTTCAACAAACAAACATGCCCCCGCGCGGAAAGGAGAAGCGCATGAATAACCTCTTACAACTAAAATACGCCGTCGAGGTGGAAAAGACCGGCTCCATCAGCAAGGCCGCGGAAAACCTCTATATGAACCAGCCGAACCTGAGCAAGTCCATCCGCGAGCTGGAGGACGATCTCGGTATCGCGATTTTTGACCGCACGGCGAAGGGCGTTGTCCCCACCGAGAAAGGACGCGAATTCCTCGGATACGCGCGCAGCATCCTCTCCCAAATCGCGGAGATGGAGGCGCTTTATAAGCAAACCGACGAAAAAAAGATCCGCTTCGATCTTTGTGCCCCGCGCGCAAGCTATGTATCCCAGGCGCTCACGGACGTGATCCTTTCGCTCGGGCCGGATGCGGACTACAGCGTGGACTACCGCGAGGCGGGCGCAATGCGCACGATCAAGCAGGTGGCAAACGGGGTTAACCAGCTCGGCGTGATCCGCTATCAAACCATGTATGAGCCGAATTATCTCAACACGCTGGCGGAGCGTTCGCTGGTGTATGAACCGGTTTGGGAGTTTTCCTGCGTCGCGATCTTAAGTGCGCAGCACCCGCTGGCTCTTCAGCAGGTCGTCTCCAACCGCGACCTTGCGGATTGCACCGAGATACTGTATGGCGACGCCGCCATTCCCGCGCTGCCCGTCAATCAGGCGCGCGAGCTCGCGCAGGCCATCGAGGCGAAAAACACCATTACGGTCTACGAGCGCGCGAGCCAACTGGAACTCATCAGCCGCCTTAAGAGTGCCTACGCCATCGCTTCCCCGATGCCGCAGGATGTATTGGATCGCTTCCAGCTCGTACAACGGCGCGTCGATCTACCCGGCAATCTCTACCGCGATGTGCTCATCTATCGCGCGGGGTATCACCTGTCGCGGCTGGATCGGCTGTTGATTGAAAAGCTTCGCGAGTCCGCCCAAAGGGTCATTCCAGAATAAAACGCTTGCCGCACCCGGATGTTTGCCGGGTGTTTTTTATTCTGTCTGTGTTGTTCCTTCCCGGTCCAACCGTCGATGTTATGTTTCAAGCATTCCGATGTTATAATAGATATTGTTATATCGATATCCATATACTGATATTCCGTTTTTCTATCTTCAAATACATCCTCATCCATCGTAGGATAGAGACAGAAAGAAAGCATTCGGCGATTTCCAGCATCACATTCGGACGGCGGGCAGGCCGCCAATGTGGAAACCCTCGCCGAAAAGTGCCCTTTCAACCAGCATCACGCGTTGAGCCGTCACGAAGCAACCCTTTGGACGCGACTCAGACGAAGCGGAGATACGATTCTTCAAAATCGACTCCGTAAGCAAACATTCAAGAGGTTCGTTCCCGCTTCCGCAGCGGGCAGGCTGCGAACAAAGGCGGAACGAACCCTCTTGAGAACCGTTTTTCAGTAGACAAGAGGAAGACAAGAGGAGATGGAGAAGATGACGAAAACGACGAACAGAACCCCGATCGACAACGTAGAAGCATTGGAGCGCGCATTTGACCGCCTCCGCGCAGCACAGCGTGAATTCGCAACCTATACCCAGGAGCAGGTGGACAAGATTTTTCTCGCCGCCGCAACCGCCGCCAACAAGGCGCGCATTCCGCTGGCAAAGCTCGCCCTGCAAGAGACCGGCAAGGGCATCGTAGAAGATAAGCTGATCAAGAATCACTTCGCCTCTGAATATATCTATAACGCATACCGCGACACCAAGACCTGCGGTGTGATCGAAGAGGACAAAGCTTATGGCATTCAGCGTATCGCGGAACCCATCGGCGTAATCGCCGCGGTCATTCCGACCACGAACCCGACCTCGACCGCGATCTTTAAGACGCTGATTGCGCTGACAACGCGCAACGGGATCCTCATCAGCCCACATCCCCGCGCAAAGCGCTCCACGATTGAAGCCGCGCGTACCGTGCTGGATGCGGCGGTTGCCGCAGGCGCGCCGGAAGGCATCATCGACTGGGTCGATGTGCCGAGTCTGGAGCTGACCAACCTCGCGATGAAG
>CAYVAO010000278.1:1866-3684 GCA_964448895.1 uncultured Christensenella sp. | reverse complement strand
AGTTTGAAAAAGCGGGGATTGAATCGGTATTTAACCGCGACAAGATCGCGCTGGTAATGGATCACTTTACGCCGAACAAGGACATCAAGGCGGCAGAGCAGTGCAAAGTCGTCCGCACGTTTGCAAAGAAGCACCAGATCACGAACTTCTTCGACGTGGGCAAAGTCGGCGTGGAACACGCGCTGCTGCCTGAGATGGGCTTGGTGAAACCCGGCGATCTGATCATCGGCGCGGATTCCCACACCTGCACTTATGGCGCACTCGGCGCGTTCTCCACGGGCGTAGGCAGCACGGACATGGCGGCGGGCATGGCGACAGGACTTTGCTGGCTGAAAGTGCCGACCGCGATGCGCTTTGTGCTCAAAGGCAAACTCAAGCCATGGGTATCCGGCAAAGATGTCATCCTCCAGATCATCGGCATGATCGGCGTAGACGGCGCGCTGTATCAGTCCATGGAGTTCACGGGTGAGGGGCTTTCCGCGCTCACGATGGAAGACCGCCTTTGCATGGCGAATATGGCGATCGAAGCGGGCGCAAAGAACGGCATCTTCGATTACGACGAAAAGACCGCACAGTACGCCAAAGAACACGGCTGCGCGGAATGGAGCGTTTACAAAGCGGACGACGACGCAGAGTATACCGCGACGTATGAAATCGACCTGAGCAGCATCGAACCCACGGTATCGCTGCCGCATCTGCCGGAGAATGCAAAACCGGTCTCCGAGGTCGGCGAAATCACCATCGATCAGGCGGTCATCGGCAGCTGCACCAACGGCAGAATCGAAGACCTCCGCGCGGCGGCAAAAATCTTCGAAGGCCGTCAGGTACATGAAGGCGTTCGCTGTATCGTCATTCCCGCCACGCAGAAGATCATGCTGCAGGCGATGGAAGAAGGCCTTGTGAAGACGTTTATCGACGCTGGTTGCGCGGTTAGCACTCCCACCTGCGGGCCGTGCCTTGGCGGACACATGGGCATCCTCGCCAAAGGCGAGCGCGCGGTAGCCACTACCAACCGCAACTTTGTCGGGCGCATGGGCCACACGGGATCGGAAGTGTACTTAGCTTCTCCCGCCGTCGCCGCTGCCTCCGCAATCGCAGGCAAACTCGTTACACCCGAATCCGTGTTAGGAGGAAAAGCATGAACGCAACAGGAACCGCCATCAAATATGGCGACAATATCGATACGGACGTCATTATCCCCGCGCGCTATCTGACCACGAGCGACCCCAAAGAGCTGGCCTCGCATTGCATGGAGGACATCGACAAAGAGTTCTCCAAACGCGTTCAGCCGGGCGACATCATGGTCGGCGGCAAAAACTTCGGCTGCGGCAGCTCGCGCGAGCACGCGCCGATCTCGATCAAAGAAAGCGGCATCTCTTGCGTGATTGCAAGCACGTTTGCGCGCATCTTTTACCGAAATGCGATCAACATCGGCCTTCCGATCGTGGAATGCCCTGAAGCGAGCGAAAAGATTTCGGCGGGCGATAAGGGCAGCGTCGATTTTGACACCGGCGTCATTACGAACCACACAAAGAACGAAACGTATCAGGGTGAACCGTTCCCGACATTTATTCAGGGAATTATCTCCGCGGGCGGACTGATGAACGCCATCAAAGCGGGCAAGCTGTAAAGGGGAAACGGATATGAACTATAATATTGCGGTCATTCGCGGAGACGGCATCGGCCCGGAGATCGTGGGCGAGGCCATCAAAGCGCTGAACGTTGCGGCAAAGCGGTTTGGCTTTGCGCTGAGCTTTCATGATGTACTGATGGGCGGCTGCGCCATCGACGCAACGGGCGTACCCCTGCCGGAAGAGA
>CAYVAO010000278.1:0-1856 GCA_964448895.1 uncultured Christensenella sp. | reverse complement strand
CGCGGTCGGCGGCCCGAAGTGGGACACGCTGCCGGGGAAACTTCGCCCGGAAGCGGGACTGCTCGGCATTCGCGCGGCATTGGGACTCTACGCAAACCTTCGTCCTGCGGTACTGTTTGCGCCGCTAAAGGACGCTTGCCCGCTCAAAGCGGAGATCGTCGCAAACGGGCTCGACATTCTGATGGTACGCGAGCTCACCGGCGGTATTTACTTTGGAGATCGCGGCAGGAGTAAAGGCGAGCGCGGGGAAGAAGCCTACGACACCGAGCGCTACTCCGTAATGGAAGTAGAGCGCATCGGGAGAATCGGTTTTGAGGCTGCAAAAAAACGCGGCAACAAGCTCACCAGCATCGACAAAGCAAATGTACTCGAAAGTTCCCGTCTCTGGCGCGAGACTATGCACAAGCTCGCGAAGGAGTATCCGGAAGTCGCCTATGACGACATGCTTGTCGATAACGCGGCGATGCAGCTCGTTCGCAATCCGTCCCGTTTTGACGTGGTGGTTACGAGCAACATGTTTGGCGACATTCTCTCCGACGAAGCGAGCATGATTACGGGTTCCATCGGTATGCTGCCTTCCGCCTCTCTCGGCGACGGTACGTTGGGCCTCTACGAGCCAATTCACGGTTCCGCGCCGGATATCGCGGGCACAGGCAGCGCGAACCCGCTTGCAACCATTCTCTCCTGCGCGATGCTACTGCGCTACTCGCTGAATCAGCAGGAAGCGGCAAACGCCGTCGAGCGCGCTGTACAGCTCGCTCTGGAAGAGGGCTGGCGCACGGCGGATATCGCAGCGGGCAAACCTGCAATCGGAACCCAGCAGATGGGAGATATCGTCTGCCGCCTCATCGAGACGGCGTAAGGAAGGAGTTACAGTATGGAAGGAAAACCCATGAAACTCACGATGTCCGTCCTCGTGAAGAACCACGCGGGTATTCTGTACAAAGTCGTTGGCTTGTTCTCTCGCAGGGCATATAATATTCACAGCCTCGCGGTTGGCACAACGAGCAATCCTGCGATTTCGCGCATGACCATCGTGGTCGACGGAGACGAAGAGATATTCGATCAGGTTGAAAAGCAACTTTGCAAGTTGATTGACGTCATTGAGGTCAAGATTTTGACAGAAGGCGAGTTTATCAATCGGGAACTGATCCTGCTGAAGGTCAACGCGACTTCCGAAAATCGCTCCGATCTATTGCAGATCACGAAGATCTTCGGCGCGAAGGTTATCGACGTGTCACATGAAATGCTGATCGTCGAATATGCGGACACCTCCGATCAGGTGCGCAGGCTGGAACAGATGCTGGAGCGATACGGCATCCAGGAAACGGTTCGAACCGGAACCATCGCGATTGAAAACGCGCACGTGATGGCGATGAAACAGGAATCCCTGTAACACGATGAATGATGCCGGTTTGAATCGGCGTGTTCATAGCCGGATATCGATTCGGCGAGTTTCTTTTTGCAACACGGCTTGTGCCGCAATAGATTACATTTTATTTGGAGGATGAATTCAACATGGCTAAGATGTACTACGAAAGCGACTGTAACCTCGCGCACCTCAAGAACAAGACCGTTGCCATCATCGGCTACGGCAGCCAGGGACATGCGCATGCGCTCAACCTCAAAGAGAGCGGTGTCAATGTCATCGTCGGCCTCTATCAGGGCAGTAAATCCTGGAAAGCCGCGGAAGAAGCAGGCTTAAAAGTCTACACCGCGAAGGAAGCCGCCAAGATTGCGGACGTTATTATGATTCTCGTCAACGACGAAAAGCAGGCGGCGCTGTATACCGAGAGCATTGCGGACGGCCTAGTCGAAGGCAACACGCTGGTCTTTGCGCACGGCTTCAACATCCA
>CAYVAO010000277.1:0-3694 GCA_964448895.1 uncultured Christensenella sp. | reverse complement strand
GCAAGATTTATTTTGCGGATGATTCCTTTGTCGTGTGCCGTTTTTCCGGCACAGAGCCGCTGCTGCGCATCTTTGCGGAAGGACACACGCAAGAACAGGCACAGTCGTATATCGATGCTTGGAAAAGCCTGTTGAACATCTCGTGAAGCGCATGAGCTGCAAACGGATTGTATAGTGAAGATGGTTGAGTTGCTTTACAAACAGTAGGCACTTCATCTACAAGCGTAATATCATAAGAATATAACCATATACAGGACAAATTCTGACGTCTTTAGGTAAGAAAACAGCGCTGTGTGATCGGAACTATTTTAGTTCTGTCGCCGGCGCTGTTTTGTTTCGACCGTTTTTAAGAGCGGGAAAACGGTTGTATTCTTCTGTTCACGTCGTTACGAAAAGCTATGCTGGCATTAGCGGGAAGATGCTTTTTTGCCGGTAGCTAGAGAAACAATAGGATTGCGATTACACACAATAGACCGAAAGGTCTGTGAGGGCGCGTTCCATAATGTCATCCGTCTGCGACTGCGCTTTTGGCACGTCGCGCGCAAGCAGTGCTTCGTAGAGCTTGCGCTTGATCTCGTAGATTGTGTCAACGCCTCTGCCTTTGCAGAAGATCGACCAGAGATGGACACTCTCCGGACGGAAGGAATAATACATCAGCGGCAGTAGTGTGTTGCCGGATAGCACGGCCATCTCGTGGTGGAAGCGGAACACCTGCTCCGCAGCCTCATCATAGTCCGAGGCGCTTTTGATGTTTTCGAGTAGCGGGGAAAGAGACGCCATGTCTTCGTCGGAAGCGCGCTCGATCACGAGGCGTACGCAGAGGCATTCCAGCGCGCTGCGCGTTTCTAAGAGAGACTGTACTTCGCTGCGCCGCATGGCGCCGCCGTTGTAACGCATGATCGCAACCAGCGTCTCAACCGTGCCCTTGCGGCGGTAATCGCTGACAAACACGCCTTTGCGCGGGCGAATCTCGACAAAACCCATCTTCTCCAGTTCTACAATACCGGCGGAAATGACGGGGCGACTCACGCCCATCTTTATGCAGAGCTCCCTTGCTGCGGGAAGCTGTTCGCCGATGTCCAATTCACCGGAGAGGATCATGTTTTCAACCTGCTGGACGAAGAGATCCGTGAGTGACATTGCGTTGATCTTCGAGAACCCCATTCTGCATCTTCCTTTTCAATGTATATGGTAATACCAGATTAATAGATAGAAGAATTTTACTTCTTATAAAACATTGTGTCAAGATAAACACCGGAAATCACGCATAATTACAAAGAAACGGGCCGCATCTGCTTGACGCTTGGTCTATGCGTGCTATAATCTTATTGGTAATACCACAGAAAACAGAAGGGCATAAAGGAGGAAACGTATGGAAAAACGCTACGATGTAATCGTGGTCGGGGCCGGTAACGCGGGGCTTGTCGCGGCAGCGACGACCGCGAAAAACGGTCTTAGCACGCTGCTTTTGGAGAAGCACAATCTCCCCGGCGGCTGCGCGACGAGTTTTTGCCGCGGTCGCTTCGAATTTGAGCCGTCGCTTCACGAACTGGCGAGCGTTGGCACGGCGGAACATCCGGATTCTGTCTACAAGATCTTTGATGGTCTTGGCGCAAAGGTGGATTGGAGATACGAGCACAACATGTTCCGCGCCATCGTGAAGGGCGAAAACGGATATGACGTGACACTGCATTCCGGCGTGGAAACGTTCTGCGACTCCATGGAGCAGCTTGTTCCCGGGTGCCGCCCGAGCGTGCGCGCACTGTTCGACCTCGTGAAAAAGTGCAGCGAAGCCCTTGCGTACATAACAAAGATGAAGGGGAAACCCAACGGCCTGACAATGATGCTCAAACACGGCGATTTTATGCGCGTTGCGTCCCACTCTACAGAGGATGTGATGAAGGCGCTGAATATGCCCGAAAAAGCACGCAACATCATCAACACCTACTGGGGTTATCTCGGTGTGCCGACGGATGAGCTCAACGCGATGCACTTTTTGAGCATGCTGAATACCTATGTCGTGGACGGCGCGGCAATGCCGTATCATCGCTCGCACGAGCTTTCACTTTCGCTGGCCAAGGTCATTTTGGACGCGGGCGGCGATATTTGGTACAACAGCGAGGTCACGGAGCTTCTCTATGACGAGGGCGGCGCCGTTTGCGGCGTGGTGGCCAACGGGGAAAGGCTCTACGCTAAAGAAGTGATTTCTAATGTGATTCCGCATAACGTGTTCAACATGTCGAACGCTGCAAACATTCCGCAGACGGATCTCAAACTCGCGAATGCGCGTGAATTCGGCATCTCCGTTGCGACGGTCTACCTTGGTATGGATTGCACAATGGAGGAGCTCGGCGTAGATGATTACACCGTGTTTGTCATGGGGGATGCAAACCCGCGCAAACAGTATGATAACCGCGGGTCTGACGGTCTTTACATTGTCAACTGCCTCAACAAGGTCATTCCGGACAGTTCCCCTGCCGACACCTGCACGCTATTCTTCACGATTCCCGTTTTCGGCTCGGATTTACCGGACGACCTGACGCCGGAAGGGTATAAACACTATAAAAACGAGATTGCCCGCAAGTACATTACGGATTACGAAGCGCTCACCGGGCTTTCGATCCTACCGCACGTCGAAGAGATTTCCGTTGCAACACCCGTTACGTTTGCGCGCTATCTCGGCACGCCGGACGGAACTATCTACGGCTATATGCTCTCCGGTTGGGACAATATGCTTTCTCGTATCTCCTGCGAAAAGGACGAGTACACGATCCCCGGTCTGAGCTTCTGTGGCGGGCATGCGGTCCGCGGTGACGGATTCAGCAGTGCGTATGTCTCCGGCGATACGATTGCAAAGCGCGTCGTCAAGCGCGCGAAGGGAGGGAACTGATATGTTGAAACCGAATCTGCATTCTCTGAGTAAAATGGATTTTCTAAAGGTCGTTCCTACCCGAAAGGAAAAAATCAACGAGGCCCAGGCGAAATCACTGCCGCCGATCGGCTCCTATAAGGCGAACGAACTTGCTGCTGCGCTTCATCCTGCCTGCCAGCATCTGAAGGTTGAGAAGGTGCTGGAGCATTCCGCGGATGTGAAGAGCTTTATCCTCGTGCCGGATGCGGAAGCCGGAACGGAGAAACTCGCCTACTTCAGCGCGGGACAATACCTGAGTGTAACATTAAATATCGGCAGTTCCGTTTTGACGCGTCCGTATTCGCTCTCCTCCTCGCCGAAGGAGTCACTGGAAGGCCATTATATGCTCACCATCAAGCGGACGGAAGGCGGACTGGCTTCCCACTATATGCTGGATCAGTGGCGCGTAAGCACAAAGGTTCTCGCATCCGCGCCGCTGGGCGAATTCACATACGAGCCGTTGCGGGACGCGCGACACATCATCGGCCTTGCTGGCGGCAGCGGGATCACCCCGTTTCGTTCGCTTGCACGCGCAATTGCCGATGGGGACGAGGACGCGACGCTGACGCTGCTGTACGGCTGCCGGAGCAAAGCGGACGCGGTTTTCCAGGACGAGTTTCGCGAAATCGCCGCCGCTTGCGATCGCTTTAAGATTGTCAACGTGCTCAGCGACGAGCCGTCCGAAGGCTGCGAAAAAGGGTTTATCACAGCGGAGCTGATTCAAAAATACGCACCCGCAGGAGAGGAATACTCCGTGTTCCTCTGCGGCCCGCAGGCTATGTA
>CAYVAO010000276.1:1748-3697 GCA_964448895.1 uncultured Christensenella sp. | reverse complement strand
CGAAAAGGGCGTTCGCGGCAAGGACATCACGCCGTTTTTACTGGCGAAGATCAAGGAGCTCACCAAGGGCGTTTCGTTTGCCTCTACCGTGCAGCTGGCCTACAACAACGCGCGCGTTGCGGCAAAAATCTCGAAGGAACTTTGCAAGCTTTCGTAAATCGATTCCAGACACATAAATCCAGTCAAACAAATCCAGATACACGAAGAGGCTCCGGCGACGGAACCTCTTTTTTGATGCGGTAAGATTGGTTGTAAGATTACCCCAGCGCGACGTCGAGAATCATCATGATCAAGAACCCGCCCATAACACCGAGGGTGCCGATGTTGCTGTGCTCGCCCAGATGCGCCTCAGGGATGAGTTCCTCCACCACGACGTACATCATAGCCCCCGCGGCAAACGAGAGCATCCAGGGCATGTACGGCGCGATCAGCGAGGAGATGAGCACGGTGAGGATGCCGAAGATCGGCTCGACGATGCCGCTGAGCATACCGCTGACGAAGGCTTTCTTCACGCTCATGCCTTCCTGCCGCAGCGGGAGCGAGATCGCCGCGCCTTCGGGAAAGTTTTGGATGCCGATGCCGAGCGCGAGCGCAAGCGCCGCCGCGTATGCCGCGGGAGAGGCTGCTCCGTGCTGCGCCGCGAGCGCGAACGCAAGGCCGACCGCCATGCCTTCCGGTATATTATGGATGGTGACCGCCAGCACGAGAAGCGAGGTACGCTTCATCGAGGTAGACGGGCCTTCTGTTTCAACAGAGCCGGGATGCAGATGGGGAATCAGGTAATCTAGTCCGAGCAGGAACCCGATGCCGAGCAGAAAACCGCCCGCTGCGGGAATCCAGCCGATGTGTCCCGCCGCCTGCGCCTCATCGATTGCGGGGATCAACAGGCTCCAAACGGAGGCAGCGATCATCACGCCGGCAGCAAAGCCCATAAACACCTTTTGAACCTTGCCGGTCATCTGCTTACGGAAAAAGAACACCATCGCGGCGCCGAGCGTCGTCATCAGAAACGTAAAGCCGGTTCCGGCGGATGCAAAAAGAAGCGCTTGTCCCATACACGATTACCATCCGTCTTGTTAAATTTGCTTATCGAGATTGATTACTAAAATCGTAACTGGTTTTTGACCGCGCGTCAAGCTTCGCGCGAAAATAACGTTCGCCAAAAAATGGAACTATCCCCGCGGGCAACGATTGCCGCATCGCATCATCCAAACGATGTGTAAACCGCTGCCCGTCGGGGATAATTCGAGGAGAGAGGAAAAGAAGAATACGATTGCGCTTGTCGCAGCGATAGATTCGCACTGCCCAGATGCGAACGGCACGCCTTTGACCAGCAGGTCCTTCATTTGCGCGCCGGATCAGGCTGATCCTTTGACGAAACGCCGCACTGTTTGACCGGGTGCGGGCGTTTTACGCACGTTCACCAGAATATCATCCCAGCCGCAAAACACAGCAAGCGGACGATCGGCGAACAACGCGGGTGACGCGCGGATGAAGCGGATAAAACGGATTCGGTGCGGCGAGGTCGCCACACCGAACGGTACGAAGGCTCAGCCTTCGAGGATGTATTGATTCAACACGGTCTCCAGATACTCTTGACGACCGGAGGTGTTTGGCGTGACCCCGTGGATCAGGGCGTAGGCTTCGAGTTCGGAGAAACCGACGCGACCACCGACGATGTCTTTGCCGATGCCGTCCGAGTAGCACTCATACCGTTTGGCGATAAACTGCTCAAACACGCCGTCTTCTACGAGTTTTGCTGCAACACGCAGACCCTTGGCAAACGTGTCCATGCCGGCGATGTAGGAGAGGAAGAGGTCGTCCTCCTGGAAGGAGCCGCGGCGTACCTTTGCGTCAAAGTTCAGTCCGCCGGTGGTGCAGCCGCCCGCGAGCAAACCTTCAGACATGGCAAGCGTTGTGTCGTACACGCTCGTCGGGAATTGATCCGG
>CAYVAO010000276.1:582-1738 GCA_964448895.1 uncultured Christensenella sp. | reverse complement strand
GTCCACACTGCCGAATACGCCGTTGATGCGCGCCATGTTCAGCTCGTGCTGGAAGGTATGTGCCGCGAGCGTCGCATGGTTGGCCTCGATATTCATCTTGAAGTACGGATCAAGCTCATATTTACGAAGGAAGGAGAGCACCGTTGCCGTATCAAAATCATACTGGTGCTTAGTCGGCTCCTTTGGCTTGGGCTCGATTAAAAACTGTCCCGTAAAGCCGATCTTCTTTGCGTAATCCACCGCCATCTGAAGCAGTCTTGCGAAGTTATCCAGCTCAAGCGAGGTGTTGGTGTTCAGAAGCGTTTCGTATCCTTCGCGTCCGCCCCAGAAGACGTAGTTTTCGCCGCCGAGCAACTGCGTGATCTCGATCGCTTTCTTGATCTGCGCCGCTGTATAGGCAAACACGCTCGCGTTGGGAGAGGTGGATGCGCCGTGGACAAACTTGTCGTCGCCGAAGCAGTTGGACGTGCCCCAGAGGCACTTGATGCCGGTGCGCGCCATCTCCTGACGGATGACCTCGACCACTTCGTCTAAAACGCGGTTCGTCTCCAGCAGATTTGCCTGCCGTGGCGCGATGTCCGCGTCGTGGAAGCAAAAGTAGCCGATCTGCGCTTTTTCCATGAACTCAAACGCCGCGTGGACGCGCGCTTTTGCGCGGGCGACGTCGTCGCTTGTCTCATCCCACGGGCGATAGATGGTCGGTCCGCCGAAGGGGTCATTGCCGCGATAGGTGAAGGTATGCCACCAGCTCATCGCAAAACGAAGGTGATCCTTCATCGCTTTTCCGGCGATGATCTCGGTGGGGTTATAGTACTTAAACGAAAACGGATTCTTGCTCTTTGCTCCTTCGTATGCGATCTTGCCGATCTGATCAAAGTATGCCATGGTGCGAACTCCTTTGATGAATGATGTCCGGTTAAAAAAACGGTTTGTAGTGTTAGGCGAAGGACTTGACCGCGCGGCGCTTGCTGACGACGTCGAAGATAACGGCTGCCAGCAGGACGAGGCCTTTGACGACTTTCTGGAAGTTACTATCCACGCCGATGATGTTCATGCCGAGGTTGAGCACGCCCATGAGTACCGCGCCGACGACCACGCCGCTGACCTTGCCGATGCCGCCGTAAGCCGATGCGCCGCCGATGAAGCAGGAGCCGCG
>CAYVAO010000276.1:0-572 GCA_964448895.1 uncultured Christensenella sp. | reverse complement strand
AACAACCAGAGCGGCGAGCGCGCTGAGGAACGAAACGTTGACGTAGGCCGAGAAATAGATGCGGTTCGTGTTGATACCGGAGAGCTTCGTGGCCTTCTCGTTTCCGCCGAGGGCGTAGAAGTGACGGCCGAAGGTGGTCTTCGCGGTGATATAGGTGTAGACGGCGACGATGCCGATGAGCCAGAGCAGGATGTACGGAACGCCTTTGTAGAGCGAGAGCTTGTACATGAGCAACATCACAATACCGCACAGCAAAGCGATTCTCGTATAGAGCGAGCCGGGTTTTTCTGCCGTATAGCCCTTGCGTTTTTTATTCAGGTTCGTCCAAATCGTAGAGACAACGAAGACGATGCAGCAGATAATACCGAAGATGATGCTGGAATACTTGACGGCGCCGCTATCCAACGCGGGGATATTGACGTAGTTGTTGAAGATGGCCAGATACGCATCCGAGAAGCCGGAGATCGTCGTTCCACCAAGGATTGCCTGTGCCAGTCCGCGGAAAAGCAGCATGCCTGCGAGGGTAACGATGAATGGCGGAATGCGCACATAGGCGATCCAGCACCCTTGCC
>CAYVAO010000275.1:0-3733 GCA_964448895.1 uncultured Christensenella sp. | reverse complement strand
CGCGGCCCAGCATCACGGGGCCGATCTCGCCGCGCCGCACGAGTTCATTAAACTGCAACGCGATGCGGCACCTGCCCTCTTCGTCCTGATACAGAATCCGCGCCTCGGTGCCGACAACGAGATGGTTACTTCCCGCGTCCCGAATCCAGGCATGATTATCCCGATCCTGCCAGTTGCGATCGGGATCAATACAGTCCATCGCCGCGCGATCGGTCTTGATCAAATCCTCGTGTTTTCCGCTCAGGCAAACCCAACGGAACGGGCCGTAGCCGTAGTCAAACAGCAGCGGTCCCATGATATCCTCCACATAGGAGGGAAAGATAAAGCCGTCCTTTGCGTCGATTCCGTTTTTTGAAACCTCGGTCACGCCAGCGTCAAACACCGCCTTGAGGAAGGAGTTGCCGTAGTCAAAGAAGCGCGTGCCGCGCTCTGACAGCGCGACGATCGCGTCAAAGTGCCGCCGGAGCGACGCATCCACACGCTTTGCAAACGCTTCCCGGTCGCGATGCAGCAGTTCCGTTCGCTCTTCAAACGTCAACCCGACCGGGCAATACCCGCCGTTGTAGGCGTTGTGGCAGGAGGTTTGGTCGCTGAGCATATCGATGGCAAATCCGCGCGCAATCGCGGCTTCCAATAGGTCGACAATGTTGCCGTGGTACGCAATCGAGATCTTCTCGCCCGCCGCTCGCGCCTGCTCCGCGCGGGAAAACACCGCGCTTAAATCGTCCGACACCAGATTGACCCAACCTTGATCAAGTCGGGTCTGGATGCGAGAAGCGTCCACCTCCGCAAACACGCCGACCGCGCCCGCAATGGTCGCGGCCTTTGGCTGCGCGCCGCTCATGCCGCCGAGGCCGGAGGAGACAAATACTTTGCCGCGCAAATCGCCGTCGCTGGAAACGCCGAGGTATTTGCGCCCGACGCCGAGAATCGTGTTAAACGTTCCGTGTACGATCCCCTGCGGGCCGATGTACATCCAGCCGCCGGCGGTCATCTGCCCGTAGTTGGCGACGCCCATCTGCTCCGCAATCTCCCAATCGTCGAGATTATCAAACATGCCGATCATCATGGCGTTGGTGAGAATCACACGCGGGGCTGTGGGCTTGCTCGGAAACAGGCCGACGGGATGGCCCGACTCCAGCACCAGCGTCTGCTCGTCGGTCAGCTCTTCCAAATATCGCTTGTTCAGGCGGTATTGCAGCCAGTTTTGGCAAACCTGGCCCGATTCGCCATAGGTGACCAGTTCATAGGGATAGAGCGCCACGTTGAAATCGAGGTTGTTATCGATCATCACCTGCATGGCTTTTCCGGCAAGGCACTTGCCTTGATATTGATCGATCGGCTTGCCGTAGATATGCCCCGCGGGACGGTAGCGATAGGCGTAGATGCGCCCGCGTGTCTTGAGTTCGTTTAAAAACTCCGGCGCGAGTGTTTCGTGCAGCGACTGCGGCACATAGCGCAGCGCGTTTTTCAGCGCCTGGCGCGTTTGCGCAGGACTGAGGCGAAATCCGCGATCCGGCGCGCGTCGCTTGGTTGGGTCAAATTCCGGCATTGGCGGCAACACGCCGTCAAGGGATATCGTCCTTCTCTCCTGATTCATCGCCGTTCCTCCCTCTCTCAATTCAGCTCGCCCGTAATCGCCTCGACAGCGGGAATCAACCGCCCTTCGATGACCATCGGTTCGCATATTGCCATCCATTCGTACATAACCACATCCCGCTCGATCAGCGGAACCTCTTTTCGCAGCACGTCAAACGCCGCACGAGTCGCGGGCGCGAGCTTCTCTTCTCCGATCAATCCCGTCGCCTGCCCCGCCGCGAAGAGCTCGATGGCGAGCACGCGCTGCGCGTTTTTCAGTATCTCCGCCGCTTTTCGCGCGGCGATGGTGCCCATGCTCACGTGATCCTCCTGATTGGCGGAGGAAGGAATCGAGTCCACGCTCGCAGGATGCGCGAGCACTTTGTTTTCGGAAACCAGCGCGGCAGCCGCATATTGCGCAATCATAAACCCGCTGTTTAAGCCCCCGTTTGGCGCGAGGAACGCGGGCAGATGATTGTTGAGCGCGGGGTTGACGAGCCGCTCGGTTCTCCGCTCGGACACATTGGCAAACTCCGCCAGCGCGATTGCGAGAAAGTCGAAGGCCAGCGCCATCGGCTGCCCATGAAAATTGCCGCCGGAGATCACGTCTCCTTCTTTGGGAAAGATCAGGGGGTTATCGGTCACCGCGTTGATTTCGCGGCTCACCGCATTATAAACATACTCGATCGCGTCCCTGCTCGCGCCGTGAATCTGCGGAATGCAGCGGATGGAATACGCGTCCTGCACCTTGCCGGGGATGGTGTCGAGCGAAAGTTCGCTGTCCTTGAGTAACTTTCTCAGATTCTCCGCGCAGGCAATCTGCCCCGCGTGACCGCGCAGCTGATGCACGCGCGCATCGAACGCGCGGGTGATGCTGCTCTGCGCCTCGCAGGTGAGAGACGCGATGATATCCGCGTTTTTCGATAGCTCTACCGCGTCGTACACGCAGAGCGCGCCGATGGAGGTCATCACCTGCGTGCCGTTGATGAGCGCAAGGCCTTCCTTTGCCGCGAGTTTGACGGGATTGATGCCGGCTTTTTTCATCGCCTCGCCACCGGGTAAAATCTCGCCGCGATATTCCGCGAGGCCAAGACCAATCATCGGCAGCACCATATGCGCCAGGGGAACGAGGTCTCCGCTCGCGCCGCGGCTGCCTTTTTCGGGAATGACCGGATGTACGCCGAGATTGAGCATTTGCAGCAGCGTCTCCATCGTGGAAAGCCGGATGCCGGAAAAGCCGCTGACCAGCGCGTTGAGGCGCAGCAGCATCACGCCGCGCACCGCCTCGGTCGGCAGAGGGTCGCCTGTGCCGCAGGCGTGGCTTACGATCAGGTTGCGCTGGAGTTCCTCCGTGTCTTTGTCCGCAATGCGCGTATCCGAAAACTTGCCAAAGCCCGTGGTGAGGCCGTAAACCGCCTCTCCGCTTTTTAGCATTGCCTCCACGTGCGCGCGAGAATGGTTGATTGCCGCGCACGCTTCCTGCGAAATCTCCGCCGGTTCACAATCGCGGGCAACGCGCTTTACCTCTTCTATCGTCAGCGTAATTCCGTTTAATTCAATCATCAGACATGTGCTCCGTATCCAAATGAATTTCTTCGTTTAAAAAGAGTCTATCCTGCATAATCATCCACGTCAATACAGTTTGACAAATTTCGTATCGTTCGTTTTGCGCCCGATTTACGGCTTTTTCTGTGCGCTGTATTAACGCGCTAAAGTGCATAAAGACGAATATTTGGTTTTGATCATCAATTCGGCAATCTGCGCTCATTCGCTGTCTTTCAGCAACGTTTTTTATCGTTCAAACGATGTAAAAAACCGCAGATTTCCTCGCTTTTTCCCATGTAACATAGTCACTGTGGAATCTCTTTGATTTTCGTACAATAACATCATCAACAGCAAAGGAGCAAACGTTATGTCTACCAAAGTCATCACGAAGGATAACTTCGATCTGGAAGTTTTAAAAGAAAGCAAAACCGTACTCCTCGATTTCTGGGCAAGCTGGTGTGGCCCCTGCCGCATGGTTTCCCCCATCATCGACGAGATTGCAAATGAGCGGGCAGACCTGAAGGTCGGCAAAGTCAACGTAGACGAACAGCCCGAGCTCGCAGCGAAGTTTGGCGTCATGAGCATCCCCACGCTCATCGTCATGAAGGAC
>CAYVAO010000274.1:0-3738 GCA_964448895.1 uncultured Christensenella sp. | reverse complement strand
CTTTGCCGCGACCGTAGACGACCGTGCTACCCATATAGACCATGTTTTTACGGTCTCCGAGTGAGATCTCTTTTGCCTCGCCCAAATGGAGCATGTCGATTACCTTGCTGACGGGAACGCTTTCGCCGGTCAGCGCCGCTTCTTCAATTTGAAGGCTTGCGCTTTCCAGAATTCGTCCGTCCGCGGGAACCGCGTCACCCGCCTCTAAAAGAACCACGTCGCCAACGACGAGTTCCTCTGTTTTGACGCGAAGAATCTGCCCTTCGCGTAGCACGCGGCAGGTGGCGGCGGACATCTTTTGCAGTGCTTCAATCGCTTTTTCCGCCTTGCTTTCCTGCACGACGCCGAGTACTGCGTTGATGATCACAACGGTGAGGATGATGATGACATCCGCAAAGCTTTCGCCCTCAATGGCTGCCGTGATGCCGGAGACCAGCGCCGCCGCAAGCAAAATGAGGATCATCGGATCCTTCATCTGCTCTAGAAAGCGAACGATGAGAGGCGTCTTTTTCCCCTCCGCGAGCTTATTCGGGCCGTTGTCGCAAAGGCGCTTTTGCGCTTCGGCGTTGGTCAGTCCGTTTTCATTGGAGGAAACGGAGGCGAGCGCCGATTGGGTGTCGAGTAGATACTGCTGCATGAATCATGTGTCCTTTCGTGTTTTCAACGGGAGATTGTGTTCCAGTACAGAGGTATTCAAAAAAAGAAAAAACCCATGTACGGCAAACACGCTGTCGTACATGAGTCTCGCTATTTCATCCAAGCCAGACGCGCCTTGCGTCGTGCTACCATGTTGACTTGGAACGCGTCGTTCTGTCGCGCCAACTACTCCCTCACGCAAATGTATTATATCAAACTGACAACGATTTGCAAAGATTGAGTGCGATTCGTTTTTGAATACCACTGCAAAAAACGGTGCGCAACATGCGGCGCTATGATATACTATCGGAAAGATATCTACAGATGGTGGTGGCGGAAGAACGCAAACACATCATCTGATCAATCGTTCAGGGGGTAGCCAGATGGAGAAACAGTCCAAGCGGGTCTTTAACGTTGGTACGCGCTCCTTTCTTGCGGCGCTGATAATTCTCTTTTTATTGATGGCGCTGACCTATGCGCTGACGCTGATGTTACCGGCCGGGGAATACCAGCGCGTTTTGGAAGACGGAAAAGAGTCGATCGTTGCGGGAACGTATCAAAGCGTTTCGGGCGGGATTCCGTTCTGGAAATGGCTGCTTTCTCCGTTCCTTGCGTTGGGGTCGAGCGGCTCCGGCACGGTGATCGCCATCATCGCGTTTCTGCTCGTTATCGGTGGCGCGTTTCATGCGATGGATGAATGCGGCGTTCTTTCCTATATGTTTAACCGCGTTTACCGCATGTTTGAAACGCAAAGATATCGCCTGCTTCTGATCGTTTCACTGTTTTTCATGTGCCTCGGCGCGTTTGTCGGTTCGTTTGAAGAATGTGTGCCGCTGGTGCCGATTGCGGTTGCGCTCGCGTATTCGCTTGGCTGGGACGCGCTCGTAGGCCTCGGCATGAGTCTGCTTGCGGTAGGCTTCGGCTTTAGCACGGGCGTACTCAATCCGTTCACCGTCGGCGTTGCGCAAAAACTTGTGGGACTGCCGATGTTCTCCGGCGTATGGATGCGGCTCGTTACATTCGTGTTGATCTACGGCTTGCTGATCGCGTTTCTCATCCCGTATGCAAAGAAGATTGAAAAGAATCCGGCAAAGAGCATTATCTACGATCCGGCGATGTCGGAACGCTGGGCTTCGCTGCGCACGGACTATACGGAAAACAAGCGCAAGGATCGCGCGTTGATCTGGTTTGCAATTGTGCTAGGCATCGGAATTGCGCTGATCCTTGTTTCCAGTGTGGTGCCGTTTTTACAGGATATTCTCATGCCGCTGATCGCGCTGATCTTCCTCGTTGCGGGAACGATTTCCTCGCTTGTCTCCGGCATGAGCCTCCGCTGCTACTTTCAATCGTTTGGCAAAGGCATGCTGGATATTTTGCCCGCAGTGCTGCTTATTCTCATGGCGAACTCGATTCGCTATACGATGGTGGAGTCAAAGATTCTCGACACAATTCTCTATCAAACCGTGCAGCTCACGCAAAAAGCGCCGAGCGGCATTGTGGTACTCATGATCTACGCGCTTGCGCTGATCTTGGAGCTGTTTATTTCCAGCGGCTCGGCAAAGGCGTTTTTGCTCATGCCTTTGATCGCACCGATTGCGGATCTTTCTGGCATTTCCCGCCAGATTGCCGTGCTTGCTTACGCCTTTGGCGACGGGTTTTCCAATGTGTTTTATCCGACCAATCCGGTGCTTCTGATCTCGCTTGGTATCGTTGGCATCGGGTACGGCAAGTGGTTTCGGTGGAGCGCAAAGATTCAAGGAGCCGTACTTGCGCTAACCTGCGCACTACTGCTGTTTGCAAACGCGATCGGATATTGATCGAACTAAAAATTGGGATAGATCTCGAAGAAGAATCGTTTTGGGATAACTGGGAGTAAAGGGGAATTTTCGTACACAATGATCCAACTCATGTCGGAGGTACTGGAACCTTCCGAGTTACGTCCGGTCGGGACCGTGCTGCATCGCAGATATGTCGTTGAAGGCGTGCTGGGACGCGGCACCTATGGCATTACCTATTTCGGGCACGACGATAAGACTGGCACTCGCATCGCGATCAAGGAATATTTTCCATATTCTTTAGCGCATCGCATCGAGCAGAGCTTGACGCTCACACCGAAAAATCAGGCGTGCGGCGCGCTGTTCTTCCTGGGCAGTGAGATGTTTTATCGTCAGCATCTGGCGCTTACGGACGCGAAAGGCAGCGAAAACCTTGTGACCGTATACACGACGTTTTTTGAAAACGGAACGTCGTATGCCGTAATGGAGCGGCTCTACGGCGTAACGCTGGAGCGCTACTTGCAACTCAGGCGACGCAAGCTCTATCCGGACGAGGCGATGTTTATCGCGGCTTCACTCGCGGATGCCCTCTTGGTCGTACATAGCCTGAACTCGCTGCACTACGACATCAACGCGCGATCGATCTTTTTGTGTACCGATGGATCGGTCAAGCTAGTAGACTTCGGCGCGGCAAAAGCGGGTTTGCGCGCGCGGCAGGAGGTTGACGACACCGAACCATGGATCGATCTCGCCGCGATTGGAAAGACGCTATATGAATCCATGACCGGACTCGCGGTCTTTGGTGACACCATGCAACCGCACGCGAGCATTCCGCCGCAGTTTTTTGAGTTTTTATGGCAAACGAGCAATGCCGCGGGATATCGCAGGGTCGCAAACGTATTCGACTATCGACATGCGCTTGCTTGTGTGGAAATTGGCGCGATATGCCCGGACGTAACGGATGAAGACGTGCAAAGTGCAATTCCACCAATCAAGAGCAATGCGCCGCAAAACCGTCCGCAGATTTCTAGCGCGAAAGAGCAATCACAGTTCGCGGGGCAGAGGAAGAGCATTCTGGATCGCGCGCTGGACGCGATGGAGAGCGCGGTCACGAATGAAAAACAGCCAACCGAAGAGGAAATGCTGAAAGAACAGCGTGTGAAAAAGAAAGTTTGGGCGGTTTACGGCGGAGTTGTCGCCATCGCGCTCATTCTGGCGCTGATCTTGCGAGGACTGATTCATTAAAAAAATCCCGCCTTTTTCGGCGGGACATTTTCGCATTTAAGCGGCTTGTTCTTTTTTTTGCCCGAGCTTTCCGAAGAACCGG
>CAYVAO010000273.1:3345-3751 GCA_964448895.1 uncultured Christensenella sp. | reverse complement strand
GTCGCCCCACTAAACCTGGTCGCGGTCGCACAAGTCCTGACATTCTTTGACCCATGCGAGTAATTTTTTGTTGCTTGTCATCATTGTTTCGGCACCTTTCTCCTATTGGTATGGTTTTATGGTAAACTTGTTTTTGATCAAACTTTGTAACATTCGTGCGCCGACAGCCTGACAGAGGCGATCCAATTGGCATCGAAATCAAGTCTATACCGGAACCTTGGCAAAAATGCGCATAATTGACGGATTCACTGTGAGAAATTGCAAAATGTTGGCTGGCGCAAGAATCGTTTCGGCGATGGCGGCGGCTGACTTTGCTAAACGCAAGGCAATTACCCGTTACTCGCGCAGGTTTTTTATGGAAAACAGCGTGATTTTCTCATATCTTGCGCAATCTTCACCAAATATA
>CAYVAO010000273.1:1931-3335 GCA_964448895.1 uncultured Christensenella sp. | reverse complement strand
CACCGATTTATCAAGCATGGCAAACGTTTCGTCAAAATTTTCAGAGGAATATTTGCATCTTGCAACTCTAAACAGAGCATGCAGGAAATAATGCAATGGATCCTGCAATTTAACAGGCATAGAAATGCAAAAACGGCTCAAATCTACACTTTTCGCGTGAATTGCGCCGGATTTCCGTCATTTGTGTATGTGTAAATGATCTAAAGCAAAGAGATGGGGCTGCGGCGTGCATCGCGGGCAACCTGCGCGAAGCAAACGATTCTCCAGGCACAAACAAAACCAGCCCCGGATGACAGGGGCTGATGAAGACCGGCAGAAAAGTGCATGAGAGAGGAAACCCAGGAAGTTATTCTATTTCAATTTATCTCTTGCGCGGGTGTTTTCGGTTTCGGCTGAACGATCGGTTGAGATAGAGAAACAACTCCAGCCTTGCCAACAGTCGAGTCACGGGTCTACAAACCACTTTGGGTCCTCATAGTAGAGATAGGCATCTTTTTTTCCGATGCGGCAGGTATAGCGGATGCCGCTGCCGCCCGCCTTGAGGCTCGCCGCGCGCCGTACGTCCGAAATAGACGTGATTTCAAATTTTCGCCCGTCTTCCCAGAGGATGCGCTGCGGATGCATTACGCCCGATTCGTCGGTCGTCAATTCCACCGCGACATAGACTTTCATGAAACAATCCCTCCCGCTGCGCAGAAGCGCATAGTATAAAGATAATAAAGGTCATATTGAGATAGAAGTTTTGGTTTTACCGCCCGCCGATCACGCTGTCCATCGTTGCGTTTTGCAGATAGCCGACTGGATGCACCGTGTGGTCGACCTTCGGCGCCATGAGGCCGATTTCGCGATCCTTCAAAAACAGCGCGCGACCGATGGCGCGGTAGCCAAAACGCCTGCGGATATCGTCCACGGCGACCTCCGCCGCCTCCGCCTTTCGGCGCGGGGCTTCGTCGTCTAAGAGCGAAAGCTGTTCGGGGCTGTCCATACCGATGAGGTCGGAGCAGGAGACCGTCAGCGAGCGAATCGGCGTTTGCCAGGTGTAGTTTTCGCGAAAGAGCTGCATGCAGGCGCGCGAGATTTCGATGGTGATATTGGTGGGCCGCTCCAGCTTCGTCTGGCGGATAAAAGAGACAAGCCCGGTGTCCCGCACGCTCAGGCTCGCGGTTCTGGCGCGCATGCCGTGCTCTCTTAGACGCATGGCGACGCTCTCTGCGAGCATCGAGATGGTCAGATACACATCCTCGTCATTGACGAGATCGCGCGGCGTGGTCAGCCCGTTTCCGACGGATTTCACCGTTTGCTGGTCGATTGTGTGCAGCACAGGCGCCGCGTACTGACCGTTTGCTAACGCGTGCAGCATGGTGCCGCATTTGCCGAAGTGCGCGCGCAGAATTGCCTCCGGTG
>CAYVAO010000273.1:0-1921 GCA_964448895.1 uncultured Christensenella sp. | reverse complement strand
GTGTGGTCGCGAGATCTCCGATGGTGACGATGCCGTATTTGAGCAGCTTCGCCTCCGTGGCCCTGCCGACATACAGCAGTTCCCGCGCGGGCAGCGGCCAGGCGACGCTTTGATAGTTCTCCGGCGAAACCAGCGTGACCGCGTCGGGCTTTTTGATATCCGAGCCGAGCTTTGCAAACACCTTGTTGTCCGCGACGCCGATGGAGACCGTGATGCCAAGCTCGCTTTTGATGCGATCCCGAATGACGTTTGCGAGGCGGTAAGCGTCCGCCATATCGGTTGTGGAGGCGGTGACGTCCACCCAGTTTTCGTCGAGCCCGAAGGCCTCCACCTGATCGGAATATTCGCCGTAGAGCTCGCGTCCCAACGCGGAAAATTTGTGATACGAGTCAAAGTCCGGCTTGACGGTCACCAGCAGCGGGCATTTTTGCTTTGCCTGCCAGATGGCTTCGCCCGTCTGGACACCGAATTTCTTTGCCAGCTCGTTTTTTGCGAGGATGATGCCGTGCCGCGCCTCGGGGTTGCCCGCGACGGCGACGGGATGCGGCCTGAGCGCGGGGTCGAGAAAGCACGCCACCGAGGCATAGAAACTGTTGAAATCCGCGTGGAGAATTCTGCGTCCCATTGGCGCTCCCTTTCCGCCGCCCTGCCGCGCAGAGGGCTATCGCTCGAAAGCGAACTAATGTTCGTATCTATAGTATAGCGCATCTGCGGGGGATGTCAAGCGCGATTTCGGCGCGCGCCAAAGCAACATACGCGGCAATTGGGCGCCGAACTTTCGCTTCGACGGTCGATTTTATGCATTGTAGTATGTTATACTGAGACGTCATATGCAACGACAGCGCACCTTTTCCGCGGGAATATGGAGCGAATCCCGATTCGGTGCGCACAGAATAAAAACAAACGATTTGAAAGGAACAAACCGGCATGAACAGCAGGGATCAGATTGCGGATTCACTCAAATGGAGATTGGAAGACATCTATGCCACCGAGGCGCTTTGGGAGGCGGACTATTCCGCGGCGCAGGCGCTGGTCGCGGATTTTCCGGCGCACGCGGGCAAGCTTTCCAAGAGTGCGGACGCGCTGTACGCCGCGCTTTGCGACGACAGCAGCATCTGGCAGCTGGTGGAGCGGGTCTATACCTACACCCATCTGCATAAGGACGAGGACAACGGCAGCGCAAAGTATCAGGGCATGACCGACCGCGCGATGCAGCTCTATGTCTCCGCGCAGGCGGATTCCTCGTTTCTCGATCCGGAGATTTTGACGATTCCCGAAGCGACCCTGCTTTCGTGGGCGTCCGAGGAGCGCTTTGCGCGCTTCCGCTTTCGTATTGCGGACGTAGACCGCCGCCGCGCACACACGCTCTCCACCGAGGAAGAACGATTGCTTGCGATGGCGCAGGAGCCGCTCTCCGGCGCGGACAATATCTTCACCATGCTGACGGATGTCGATCTCGATTACGGCACCGTGGTCAACGAAAGCGGCGAAGCGGTCAAGCTTACCCACGGCAGCTATAATATGTTCATCGTCAGCCCTGATCGCCGCGTGCGCAGGGATGCGTACGAAACGTTCTATAAAGCCTATCGCGGCATGAAGAACACTCTCAACGCCACCTACTCCACCTCCGTCAAGGGAGATGTGTTTCAGGCACGGGCGCACAAGTTTGAAGGCGCGCTGGAAGCCGCGCTGCATGGCAACGGCGTGCCCGTCGCGGTGTATGAGCAGCTCATTGAGGCCGTGCATGAGATGCTGCCGGTGCTGAAAAAATACCTCGGTATCCGCAAGCGCGTGATGAAGGTCGACCAGCTGGAGATGTACGATCTGTATGTACCCATCACGCCGGACGTGGACGGCGACATGCGGTATGAAGAGGCGCAGGCGGTGGGCGAGGAGGCGCGGACGCCACTCGGCGGGGAGG
>CAYVAO010000272.1:1102-3752 GCA_964448895.1 uncultured Christensenella sp. | reverse complement strand
GCGGGATAGTCGGGCTGCCCGGTGATGAGCCGCAGCGCCTCCGCATGCGGAAACAGGAACACGGAGTTGAACCGCAGAATCGGCATCATCCAAAGCAGCGCACGTACGCCGAGGCCAAGGTGCGTTGCAATCTTGCCAATCGTGCGGGTAACGGGATGATGCGGCCCAAGCTTGAAGAGTATCGCCGGAACGAACGACTGCGCGGAGAACAGACAGAACCCGCTCGCGGAGATCGCCTCCAGCGCGTTTTGAAAGAACGCCGTAAACGCGGGTTTAGCGGAGGTGGAGAGTGCATCCATCGAAAGCACACCGACGGACTCCAGCAGCGCCAGATACCCACCGTTGAGGTGGCAGCCGCCGCGATTGCTCGTTGCGTAGCCGAGTCCCATGCCGACCGAACGGCGCGGCTCGTAGCTCGCCATCTCAAGGCCTTTGCTGTGCATGGCGTATTCTTTGCCGCCGTAACGTTCGCTCATCCATTTGCTGCCATTGGCGAGGTCGCTGTATTTTCCTTCGCGCACGGCGATCTTTTCAACGATCTCCGGCAGATTGTCGGAGTTGCCAAAAGATAAATCAAAGTCGGCAACGCCGTTTTCCTTGAGCTCCATGGCAAACGCAATCGTTGAGGCGAGAGAGATCGTGTCCATGCCCAATAGATCACACTGATAATTGAGGCGCAGCATGTTTTCCATGCTGATCGCGTCGATATTCGGTCCAAAGAAGCCGCAGGTTTCATATTCCGGGCCTTTCACATCCTTGCCGTCCACCTGAACGCGCCGCTCGCAACGGATGGGGCAGGAGATGCAGGAACTGTTTCGCAATAAATACTTGTCCGCGAGCGTTTCGCCGCTGACCGCGTGCGCATCCTTAAAATGACCGTATTTAAAGTTATGCGTCGGCAGCGCGTTGGTCGCGTTTGCCTTACTGACCAGACCTGCGCTTCCGTATGAGGGCAACGCTTCTCCGGTCATCGGATGGTTGCGCAAAAATTTAACCCATTTACTGACGTATTTCGCAAACTTTTTCTTGTTATGGACGTATGGACGCTGGGTTCCGTAGGCGACAATCGCTTTGATCTTTTTTGCTCCGAGTACCGCGCCTGCGCCGCATCTGCCCGCGACGCGGTCGCCGGAGACGGCGGCGGCGTAGCGAACCAGATGTTCGCCGGCGGGGCCAATCACGAGTTTTCCGTAAATTTTAGGAAACGCTAGCTGCGTCTCTTCGGTATCTTTTCCCCAGAGATCGTCCGCTTCCGTGATGGTGACGATGCGGTCGACGATTGAGATGACACAGGGCGTTTCACTCTGTCCGCGCAGAATGATGCCGTCGTATCCCGCGCGCTTCAGAAGCGCGCCAAACTGACCGCCGCAGTTGCTGCTCGCGATTCCGCCTGTGAGCACGTTTTTAAACGTCATATTAAACCGGCTGGAGCAGGGCGCGCCCGTTCCGGTTGCGGGGCTTGTGTTGATGATGACGACTGCGTCCGGCCCGAGTGGGTCGACGCCCGCCGGGGTCAGGTCATAGAGGAGTTTTGCGCCGAGCGTCTTGCCGCCGATATAATCGCGATAGAGTGCTTCGCTGATCTCATAGCGCGTGCTGGTGCGTGTGTTGAGGTCGATCATCGCATAAACGGGTGTTTTCATACGGTCACCTCCGCCATGTGAATTGCGCAAAGCGGACAGTTTTCCTCGCAAAGACCGCAAGAAACGCATTTATTGGGCTGAAAGAGTTCGGCAAATACGTGGATGTCCCCGTGAAAGGCGGGCGGAGAGATACGAAGCGCCTCAGAACGGCACCAGGTCACGCAGATGCCGCAAGCGCTGCAAAGCGCCGTATCGACGACGGGCTTTTGCCATTTTGCGCGCGGAACACTGTGGCAAAGATTTCCGTGCCCATCCAGCAGCGCGTCCTTTGGACAGACACGCCCGCAGACGCCGCAGGAGACGCAGCGGCGAATATTGACCACATGGCGCTCTTTCGGCTTGCCGTCGATAGCGAGAACAGGACATTGCTTGGCGCAAGCCGTGCAGCCAATGCAGCTTTCGGTGATAAAATACGGCATGACCGATCTCCTTTAAATTGTGATTAAAACTTCACTTTATGAAAATCAAAGAATTAAGAGTACGGAATTGCATCGGAACAAACACTTTGCAAAATCTACTTTATCACAAACGTTGATCCTTCGCAATTGACCGGACGTACAACTTCTGCGAGATTAAATATAAGAAAATCCCCGCTGGAGCGGGGAAGAGGATTAGTTACGCGGGAATCGTTTCTCTTCTTCGGTTAAGTCAAAACCGAGTGTGCCACCGGGGTTCATGATGTTGTCCGGGTCAAAATGATTCTTGAGTGTCCGAAGTACATCGTATTCGTTTTTACCAAGAGAACCTTCCAGCCAGGGCGCAAACATCTTGCCGATGCCATGGTGATGGCTCATTGCGGCGCCGGACTGTTGAATCGCCGAAAGAATGCCTGCGTGGTATTGCCGAAACGCCTCCGGGTCGCTCTCTTTGATGATAAAGATGAAGTAGAGGTTCGCGCCCTGCGGATAGACATGCGACATGTGCGTCATGCAGATCGTATCTGGGCTGGATTTGCAAAACGCGCGCCCATCCGCGTGCACTTTCGACATATTACTACAGTTGACGGG
>CAYVAO010000272.1:0-1092 GCA_964448895.1 uncultured Christensenella sp. | reverse complement strand
AGCATTCCATCGTATCGGTAACGATACCGAAATCCTGCATCGTATCGCGCATGTACGGATCGTTAAATCTGCCTTTTTCCCAACCGCGCGTCACATAACCCGTTAGGCTCATACCGCCGAATTTGCGCGCAACGCGGTGCACATTTTTTGCGACGTTGCGGGAAAAACCGTTTTCGCCGTTGGTGAAGCCAAGAAAGAGGCACATCTCGTTTTCTTTAAAGTTTCGCATGCGAAACAGATGCTTCAGCGGCGAATCCATGACGCCGTAGAGATGCAGCATCACGCTGGTCTCTTCTGGATCGGACAAACGAAAGACGGAAGGATAGCCCGCTTCGCTTTGCATGATTTCACGCGCTGCTTTTTGCGCCGTCTCCCAATCTTTGAACATATAGGAGAATCTGCGGATCGTCTCCGGCATATAGCGAAACACCTTGAGCGTAACATGCGTGAGTACGCCGTACGTGCCTTCGCCGCCCATCAGGATTTGACCCAAATCACTGCCCGTAGCTTTTCGCGGATAGCGATCGGTCTTGATATTCCCAATCGGAGTGGCGTATTCCTGCGCGAGCACGATATCCGAAATGCAGCCGTAATAGGTTGAGTTCTGTCCGGCACCGCGGGTAACCACCCATCCGCCGACAGAAGAATACTCAAAGCTCTGCGGAAAATGTCCGCAGGTGTAGGCGCGCTTTGCGCCAAAGAGCTGTTTTGCGTTATTGAGCGTTTGCTCGAGTTTTGGTCCGCTCATGCCCGCTTCTACCGTAATGGTCTGGTCATTTTCGTTGAAGGAGATGACCTTGTTAAAACGCAGGCGCAGGTCGAGCGATATACCGCCCTTCATGCACTCCACGCCGCGCGTTACGGAAGATCCGCCGCCGTATACATAAACGGGGATACGGTGCTTTTCGCAATAGGCAACAATCTGCTCAATCTGTTCTTTGGTATCCGGGTAGAGCACCGCGTCCGGCACGTTTTCTACAATTTTGTTGCGCAAGCGGAGCACGTCGTACATCGTTTTTCCATAGGCAACCGAAAGACGCGCGTAGTCGTCCGTTCGAACATAGTCGCTTCCAACGATGGCGCGAAACGCAT
>CAYVAO010000271.1:0-3785 GCA_964448895.1 uncultured Christensenella sp. | reverse complement strand
GGGCACTTAGGGCGCGGTCTTCCGGCTCAACGGCGAGCACGGCGTACTCGCTGCTCTCGCTCCAACCATGGCGTAAAAGTGCTTCCGTTGCGGATTGTTCCGTAATTTCTCGCGAGAAAAGCGCACGAATGACGTTGGAGGCCGCTTCGTTCTCGCGATGCTTTCGCCCGTTACCAAGCAATAGATTCCGCTGGGAAAGCATAAGCCGCAAATATCCCGCAAGAGACTCGAACACGATCTCGTCGCTGGCGTAAATCGGGCGATCGACAGCCGGGCAAACCAGCGTGTAATCGGCAATGCCCGATTGCAGATCGGCATACAACGCGTCCGGCGCGGCGGAGTCTCCTGCCTTTTGTACAATATTAGGATGTCGTTCATGATTGGTAAGCAATTCGTGGTTGAACAGATCGCGCGACAGCGTTTCTTCCGTCCGTTCGGAATGTGCAACGATATGCCCGCGCTCATCCAACAAAACGATCGGGTTTTGCAGCATCTCGGATGCGCGCGCGAGTAATTCCTCCACCGCGACCCCCGTCTCCGCTGCCTGACGCAAACTCTGCGTCCAATCATCGAGCCGATCGAAGAGGCGCTGTATAAAGTTGAGAACGACGTTTGTCTGCTCGTACTCCGGCAAAACGCAAATGTCGAGCAAAGCAAATGCTTGATCGCTTGGTTTGCCGATGCATAGAAACAGCGGATCGCTCTGTTCTGTTGTCGAAAGCGAATGGAGTTCCTCCGCAGTGCAGACGATGATTCTTGCTCCGAATTTCCGCGCGCCGCGCTCAAACAGGAGCGGCCTACCCACCGGTTGCTGCGGAAAGCCGATATGCTCCTCTAGATTCGGATAACGATATTTCAATTCACTTCGTATAAACTCTTTTTGAATCATGCGCTTTGCTCCTTGCTACACAGTGTATGATTCATGATTGTAATTGTCAATCATTTGTGGTATATCTTAACTATATATGATTTGTTATGATAATACGAAACCAGAAAACCGAACAAAACCGCAAGGAGTACGTGCATGATCGTCATTGGAGAAAAGTTAAACGGGTTCATACCTTCTGTCGGAAAAGCGATTCGTGAACACGACGAAGCATATTTAACCAACCTCGCGATTCGTCAGGAAGAAGCGGGAGCGGACTATCTGGACGTTTGTGCCGCGGTAGATAGTGAGATTGAAGCGGAAACACTGCTCTGGCTCGCTCAGCTTGCCGAAAACGCGTCTTCCCTGCCGCTGTGCATCGATTCGCCAAATCCGGCGGTGCTCGCGTATGTTCTGCCGCACTGCAAGCGCGCGGGTATCGTCAACTCCGTTTCGATGGAAAGCGGCAAGATGGAAACGATCTTCCCCTTGATCGCAAACACAAAATGGAAGGTTATCGCGCTGACTTGCACCAATTCCGGTGTGCCGGAGAGCGCGGAAGGCAGACTCGAAATCTTCGAGCAGATTCGCACCGCTGCAAAAGAATACGGCATTGCGGAAAACAGGCTATTGATTGATCCGATCGTACACACGCTTTCGACGGACGAGCTCGCACTGACCACCTTTGCCGCCTGCGCAAAAGAGATTCGCGCGCGCGCAAAGGACATTCATGTCGTCAGCGGACTATCCAATATCTCCTTCGGGCTGCCTTCGCGCTCGCTCATCAATCACGCGTTTCTAACGCTCGCCATGCAGGCGGGTATGAACGCCGCGATTATGGATGTGCTTGACCGCGAGATGGTCGGCCTCATGCACGCGACCAACGCGTTGTTGGGCGAGGATGAATATTGTATGGACTACATCACCGCGTTTCGGGAAGGCCGCATCGGCCCGAAAAAAGACTGATTCATACGCTAAGCATGACAAAAACGCAAGAGAGATTTTTATAAGTAGGATAGATTGCTTCATACGCTCTGCAAGATGAAAGCGCAAGAGGGAGTTTTTATGAGTAAGATAGAAGAAATTTTCACCGCAATCGAAACCGGAAAAGCAAAGATCATTGTTGAACTCGTGCAATCCGCCATCGACGAAGGAATCGACCCGATGGAGATTCTCAACCACGGCATGGTGGATGCGATGACACTCATCGGAGAACGCTTCAGCCGCGGCGAAGCTTTTGTGCCGGAGATGCTGATCTCCGCGCGCACGATGAAGAAGGGCGTCGAGGTGCTCAAGCCGCATCTGGCGAAGGACGCGACCAGCAGCTTCGGCACCGCAATCATCGGTACCGTGCAGGGAGATATGCACGACATCGGTAAAAACCTTGTTGCGATGATGATCGAGAGCGCTGGCTTCGAAGTAGTCGATCTCGAGGTAGACGTGCCGCTGGAGCGGTTTGTCGAGGCGATATCCACGCATTCCAACGTGCGTATCGTTGCGCTCTCTACCCTGCTGACCACGACGATGCCCGCCATGAAGCGAATTGTAGAAGGACTCAATCAGCTCGAAAACAGAGATTCGTTTCGCATTATGGTCGGCGGCGCGCCAATTACGGAGGCATTCGCGCGACAGATCGGCGCGGACGGATATTCCGCCGACGCCGCGGCAGCCGCGGTGCTCGCGAAATCTCTCGTCAGTTAAAAGAGACTCTTTAGTATAAGAAAGGCTTTTATGCTCTGCCGCGTTTTATTTCTACCCAATCAGATTAAAATTCTCGTGCCGGTTGGCACGTCTATTTTGGATGCAGCAAAGCAGGCTGGCGTTTTGATCGACGCGCCCTGCGGCGGCAACGGCACCTGCGGCAAGTGTAATGTCTTACTCGATCAAGACGGAGTTGAGACGCGTGTTCTCGCGTGTAAAACGCTGATCTCGCAAGATTGCTCAGTTACGCTGCCAAAAACAGCACAGTTGGATACACTTCGCGAAGGCGCACAGCGCGTAGTCGAGTTTGCGCCGTGTTCCAGCGTTGGAGAGGCGGTCGACGGAGCGTGTTTTGCCGCGTTTGACCTCGGCACAACCAGCATCGTCTGCTACCTGCTGGATGGTAGAACGGGTGAAGAAATTGTCTCTCGCGGCATGCAAAACCCGCAGTCCGCGTACGGCGCGGATGTGATCAGCCGCGCAAACTATGTTTTAACAAGTAATGAGCCAGATGCGCTGCGCGACTGCGTCATCGCCGCCTTCCAAACATTAATCGAGCAAACGACGAAAGAAGCGGGACGAACGCCGGAACAAGTGACACTTGTCTCCATCGTCGGCAACACGGTGATGCACCATATCCTGTTAGGATTGCCTCTAGAGCAGCTTGTGCGCGCGCCGTACACGCCGAGTACTCTCGAAAGCCAAGTTTGGGCCGCTACGGATCTCAATCTGCGCATTCATCCGCAAGCCGTCGCGTTGATCGGGCCCGTAATCGGCGGGTTTGTTGGCGCGGATACGGTCGCCTGCCTGACCGCCACCGCGTTTGAGCAAATCAAGCAACCGACGCTGCTGCTCGATATCGGCACAAACGGCGAGCTGGTCTGCACAAACGGCATTCGCCGCGCAAGCTGCTCTACCGCGGCAGGCCCAGCGTTCGAGGGCGCGACGATCTCCTGCGGCATGCGCGCGGAGGGCGGCGCCATCGATCATGTTTGGCAAGCGGATGGAGCGTTTTGCTATTCTACAATCGAACAATTACCCGCTCGCGGCATCTGCGGCAGCGGATTGATCGAGCTAGTCGCGCTATTGTTGCGCGATGGAACCATCGACGAAACCGGCCGGTTTTCGCAAGACGGCTCGTTTTCAGATCGATTGATTCACAATCAGAACGGCGAACAAGCATTCTTGATTGATAACGGCGAGCGGCAAGTTTCGCTCA
>CAYVAO010000270.1:0-3820 GCA_964448895.1 uncultured Christensenella sp. | reverse complement strand
GCCTTGGGCAGCATGCAACGGGGGATAATGAGTCTGGCGAGAAGTTTATCGTCATAATCCAGCTTGTGGATATCAAACAACATCGTGCGCGAGGCGTTGGAATAATCCGTCACATGTTCGCCGGTCAGATTCCAGATCAGCCAGGTGTCGACCGTGCCAAAGAGCAGCTCTCCTGCTTCCGCGCGCTGCTGCCCGTTTTCAATATGGTCGAGGATATAGCGAATCTTGGTGCCGGAAAAATACGCGTCGATGAGGAGGCCTGTGGTCTTTTGCACATAGTCGCTCCAACCTTCGGCAATCAGCGTTTCGCAAAGCGGCGCTGTTCTGCGGCATTGCCAAACGATCGCGTTATAGACGGGATGTCCCGTCGCCTTGTCCCAAACGATCGTCGTCTCGCGCTGGTTGGTAACGCCGATGGCGGCGATATCGCCGGGCTGAATCTCCGCGCGCTTGAGTACATCCGCCGCGGCCTGCTTCTGCGTTTCGAGAATGTCAAACGGGTCGTGCTCCACATAGCCCGCGCCGGGATAGATCTGGCGGAACTCATATTGTGCGCTGCTGACGATCTTTCCTTTTAGGTCAAACAGGATTGCCCGTGAGCTGGTCGTGCCCTGGTCGAGTGCGAGAAGGTATTTTGACATAGCAAGTGATTCCTTTCGATGCGACTATGATCGGTTGGTTACAGATGAAACCTCTTATGATGAAATAAATAAAGAAATGACGCTCAATTTTTTAACGGTTCTATTATGTCACAACTTGAAGCAGATGTTCAACACGCATATGAAGAAATCTAGTATAGAAAGAAATCTCGTAGTGAAAAGAGCAAACACCGCGGCCCAGTCACATTCCCCACCGGATTACCAAAGATTCTGTAACTTTCTTACTTTCTTTTTCCGCAATTCCGGTCTATCATACATAATATGTCGACAAACCAATCAAAACCAAATCCGGTTCCGGCGGGCTTTGTGCCAAACAAAGCGCTGGGACAGAATTTTTTGAGCAGCGATGCGATTATCGAGGCAATTTTGGACGCGGCGCAGATCGAGGGCAAGCGCGTGCTGGAGGTTGGCCCCGGTACCGGCGCGCTGACGGAAGGACTTGTTTCCCGCGCGGGATTTCTCGCGGCGGTGGAGAAGGACGGACGACTCTGCGAACTGCTCACGGAGCGATTTGGTGAGAAGCTGACGCTCGTGCATGCGGATGTGCTGGACGCGGATATCCCCGCGCTGATGGGGTCTGAACCCTGGCACGCGGTGGGTAACCTGCCGTATTACGCAACCACGCCGATCGTGCTGCGGCTGCTTTCACTTTTGCCGCAGAGCATGACGCTCATGGTGCAAAAGGAAGCGGCGCCTCGCTTCTTTGCCCCGCCGAAGGATCGCGTTTACGGCCCGGTCGCTGTCGTCACCGGTTGTTTTTATGAAGCAAAGGTGGTCGTCAACGCGCCGAGAAGCTGCTTCAATCCGCCGCCGGAGGTCGATAGTGTCGTGGTTCGGCTTATGCGGAACGCAACCCCAGGCGTGGATGGCACGGCGCTCCTTGCGTTTTTAAAGCAAGCGTTTTCCATGCGCAGAAAAACGCTGTATAATAACCTCAACAAGGACGATCGCATCACCACCGCGCTTTTAGCGCTCGGTTATCCCGCGGACGCGCGCGCCGAAGCGTTGCCACCGGAAGCGCTGCTGCGTATATTTCAAGCGCTGCAACACACGACAAATACAGAATTGAACTGAAACGGAGGATGTTTCTATCATGGCAAAACTAACCTATTTCTATCTGCCCAGCTGCCCGCACTGCCGTCTCGCCGCGCGCTGCATTGAAGAACTTTGCGCCGAAGATCCACGCTATGCGGACGTTGAAATCGAGCGGGTCGACGAGTCCGCCGAAAAGGCGCGCGCCGCGAAATACGACTACTGGTATGTCCCTTGCTTCTACATGGGCGATCAGAAGATTCACGAAGGACACGCAGAGAAGGCGGATGTGAAGGCCGTTCTCGACCGCGCGCTGAAGTCCTGATCGATTCATCCACTCGCGTACAAACCCGCCGTCGGCATGTTTTGCCCGGCGGGTTTTTTGCGCCGGAAAATTGACATTTGTCGCGCAAAATCCACCAAAACCAAACTGAGCGATGTATAATAGAAAGCAACTGACACGTTTATTTTGGATTACGATAAGGAAGTGCCCGCCATGTTGATTGCCGTTTATATTCTTCTCGCGCTGTTGACGGCGCTGGTCGTTTTCAACGTGATCGTAGCATGGAAGCTATCGAATATGCTCCTTCATCCGCGCATCTACGCCTACGACACCGTGGTTGACGAGGAGGTCAAGCGGGGCCACTTCACGCGGGAATGGTACGACGCTAACGTACACCTGGAAGATTTTACGCTGCGCTCTCCTTTTGGCTACGATCTGCATTGCGCGCTCTGGCCGCGCGAAGAGGACGTCTCGTTTGCGGACGGGCGGCGGCGCGTCGTCGTGCTGGTACACGGCTTTACCTACTGTTTGTTGGGTCAAATCAAGTATGCCGCCATGTTTCACGAACTCGGATTTGACTGCGTGCTCTACGATCACCGCAACCACGGGCTCTCCGGTCGCGCGCCGACCACGATGGGCGCGTATGAATCCCGGGATTTGGCGTTTCTCTGCGACTGGGCGCGCGCGCATTATGGCGAAGACGCGCTCCTCGGCACGCTTGGGGAATCGATGGGCGCGGCGACGGTTATGCTGCACGCGGGTATGGATCCGCAATTATCATTTGTGGTGGAGGACTGCGGCTACAGCAGTTTAACCGGAGAACTCAAGCACGAGTTGAAGAACCGGTTCCATCTGCCCGCGTTTCCCGTGCTACCGATCGCGAGCCTGTTTTTCCGTCTGCGCGGCGGCGTGTTCTTCGGCGAGGTGCGCCCCGCCGATGCGCTCAAAAAGAACACTTCTACCCCGATGCTCTTTGTCCACGGAGACGCGGACGAGCTCGTGCCGCCCGATATGCTAAAAGTGTGCTTTGATGCAAAGCCGGGTAATAAGACCATGTGGCTTGTTCCGGGCGCGCCGCACGCGGGATGTTACGCGAGCGATCCGGTCGGTTATCGCGAGCAGATCAGCCGCTTTTTGACGGAAAACAGGCTGATTGGTTGAAAAGAAACTAGCAAGTTTCGGTATGGACTGAGGCCCGGCCTCTCTTGCAAACACAGTAAAACGCTGTTATCATAATTACAGTATGGAGGGCGAATTTTATGACAAAATCGTTCCAAAAAGCCATGATCATCTCATCTGTTATCTACCTGGTCATCGGGCTGGTTTTAATCATCTGGCCGGATGCGGCGAGGCAGATCATCATCTACGCCATCGGCGCCGCGGCGCTGCTCTATGGCGGCTATCGCATTGTCGATTTCTTTGTGCGAAAAGAGCATCTGGCCAACTCGGTACAGCTCGGCGTTGCGCTCGGCATCGCCTGCCTCCTGCTCGGACTGTTTTTGATCTTTAAGGTGGATCTCGTCGTCTCGCTGCTGGCCGCGGTCATCGGCGTTGCGGTTATTATAGACAGCGTGTTGCGCTTGCAAATATCGCTCAACCTTCGTTATTTCGGCGCGCAATATTGGGTGCTGCTGCTCGTTACCTCTCTGGTGACGCTGGGCTTTGGCATTCTGCTTCTCTTTAACCCCTTTACCGCGGTACGCGTTGCGACCATCGTCGCGGGGGTGCTTCTGCTCATCGACGGCGGGCTCACGCTCTGGGGCGTGCTGCAATCGCAAAGCAGCGGACCGCAAAGAACGAGTGTAATCAAGTAATAAAAACAATCTGTTGGCGGCGCTTCGGCGCC
>CAYVAO010000269.1:0-3826 GCA_964448895.1 uncultured Christensenella sp. | reverse complement strand
GATGGTGCTTGGCGTTTCTATTTCGCTTATGATCCTCGGCTTCTTTAAGTATTTCAACTTTTTTGTACAGTCGTTTGCGGATTTGTTCGGCATCAGCAGCCTTGGCGCGCTCAATATCATTTTGCCGGTTGGCATTTCGTTTTACACGTTTCAGGCGCTCAGCTATCTGATCGACGTATACCGCGGCAAGCTGAAAGCCTGCGATCAGTTCGTGAAGATATCGCTGTACATCTCGTTTTTCCCGCAGTTGGTCGCAGGGCCGATTGTTCGCGCGAGCGACTTTTTACCCCAGCTGGAAGAAGACCGCCCGATGAACCGCGAAAATCTGGTGGATGGCCTCCAAATATTCCTCTTCGGACTCATCAAGAAGATCGTGATTGCGGATCGTCTCGCCGTCTGCGTAGACGCGGTGTTCGCCACTCCGGCAAGCTACAGCGGGCTTTCGCTCTTTCTTGCGGTGGTCGCGTATTCCATGCAGATCTATTGCGATTTTTCCGGCTATTCCGATATGGCGATCGGAGTCGCAAAGACGTTTGGCTACGATCTTTGCAAGAATTTCGACATGCCGTATCTTTCCAAAAACCCGACCGAGTTTTGGAAGCGCTGGCACATCAGCCTGTCTTCATGGCTTAAGGACTATCTCTATATCTCGCTGGGCGGAAACCGTAAAGGCAAACTCCGCACCAAGCTCAACCTGATGCTGACGATGGTGCTCGGCGGCCTCTGGCACGGCGCAAACTGGCAGATGGTGCTCTGGGGAACGCTGCACGGCGGGGCGCTGGTTGCGCACAAGTCGTTTCGCGAGCAGATTGACAAAGCCAACCTGCACGTCTCCGGCAAAGTGCTCAAGACGGTCGTCTCCGCGCTGTCCACGATCGGCATGTACCTGTTTACCTGCCTGTGCTGGGTGTTTTTCCGCGCGCAGTCGTTTCCCGACGCGATCACGATCCTGACAAGAATCTTCACCGGCGCGGTTGGCATCCGGTATTATTTCGTCTTTACGTTTATTTTCGCGGCGGTGATCATCGTTGCAACCGTGATCGGCGCAATTCGAAATCAAGGACACGGGTATTATCCCATTCTGAATTTGAGCAAATTCTGGCCCAAAGTGGTTTTGATTCTCGTAATTTTGCTGACGCTGATGTTCTTCTATGCGGGGGACACCGCGTTCATCTACTTCCAGTTTTAATCAAGAAAGCCATACGCGAAGAACCTAAAAAGTAAAAAACCTACGGATACAATCCCGTAGGTATTTTTACGTAAACATAGGATCCTTTTTACGGCGGAAAACCGCCGATTGGTTTAAATATCAGAACATCTTCCACTATCAGAACATTTTCTTTTTGGCGAGGTAGACCGCAACCGCGATGGACACGCCCAGCGAGAGCACCACGATGATGAGAAACCCGAACGGGCTGCTTGCAAACGGCATGCCTGCCGCGTTAACGTTCATGCCGTAGGCCGCGAAGATGATCGCGGGAACCGAGAGCACGATGGTCATGACGGCGAGGAATTTCATGACGATGTTGAGGTTGTTGGAGATGACGGAGGCAAACGCGTCCATCATTCCGCTCAAAATGCCGCTGTAGATATTCGCCATTTCGATCGCCTGACGGTTTTCGACGATGACGTCTTCCAGCAGGTCTTCGTCCTCGGGATATTTCTTGACGCGATCGCTCTTTAAGAGCTTTTCCAGCACGACCTCGTTGGAGCGCAGGGAAGTGGTGAAGTAGACGAGGCTCTTTTCCAGTTCCAGCAGCTCAATGAGTTCGCGGTTTTCCGTGGAACCGTGCAGCTTTTGCTCAATCTTGTCGCTGAGCTTGTTGATGACGCGCAGATATTGCAGATAGAGCGAGGCGTTGCGGTATAGAATTTGCAGGACGAAGCGCGTACGCATGTGGGTGCGAAGCTCGTTCGCGTGCTTTTGCTTGAGCGCGTAGAGCACGGGCGTTTCATCGAGGCAGACGGTGATGATCGCGTCCTTCGCGAGGATGATGCCAAGCGGCTCCGTGGTGTAGATATCCTTGCCCTTGTTCTTTTCCACGGCGGGAATGTCGACAAGGATGAGTGTGTAGTTGTCTTCCAGCTCGATACGGGAACGTTCTTCTTCCTCCAGCGCGGCCCGAAGGTCGTCCGGCTCAATGCTGTATTGTTCCGCAATTTCGGCGAGTTCCTTCTCGGTCGGCTTGACAAGCGAGATCCAGCAGTCCTTTTCAGGCACGCTGATCTGCCGCATCTCCGCCTCGAAGGTCTTGAAGATCTTCTTCATGGCAGTGTTACTCCTTTCGCTTTACCGCGCGCGGCAAGAAAGCGAAGCTTCCCGAACGCGCGCTTTTGTTGACTGATTGTTTTTACTTCGTTCGGGAACGGTATCCACCGTCCAATCACACTCCTTTCCTTGAGTTCGCTACCATTATAGAACGAAAAAACCAATAGGGAAAGCTTAAAAATGAAAAAGAATGGAACAATTTGAGACAAATTTTGTATTAGCGGGTCGTGTGTGACAGCGGTTGCCTGACAACGCGAATTTTGCGCGAATTTCAGGTGCTATCAACAGAATCGCGTCCGGCCGAAAATCAACGCGTAATGGTTTTGACAAACACGTTTTGCCGTGTTACCATGATGCCGGACTGAATGCAAACAAGCGAGAAACCGCAGCGTTGCGGACGAAACGGAGACAAACTATATGAAGCAGGAACGCGCGTTTGCGCGAGTGACCATATCCAAGCGCGCGGAGGGTTCCGTCAAGGCGGGGCATCCCTGGGTCTATGATACCGAAGTGAGCGGCAACACGGACGTGATCGAAAACGGCGCGCTGGTGGACGCGTTTTCCGAAAAAGGAGCCTATCTCGGTACGGGTTTTTTGAGCAAGCAGAGCAAGATTCGCTTGCGGTTGCTTTCGAATAACGCAAACGAGAAGTTTGACGAAGCGTTTTTCTCGCGCAGACTTCGTTATGCGCTGGACTATCGCAAAACCGCGATGGGCGAGGACTACGGCTGCTGCCGCATGATTTTCGGCGAGGCGGACGGTCTGCCGGGGCTGACGATTGACTGCTATCACGATATTTTGGTGAGCCAGGTGCTCTCCGTTGGCATCGAGAAGATCAAGGGTATGCTTTATCGCCTGCTGGTCGAGCTGCTCAAAGAGGACGGAATCGAAATTCGCGGCGTCTTCGAGCGAAACGAGGTCGGCATCCGCGAACTCGAAGGGTTGCCGCTGGAGAAGGGCTGGTATCGGGCGGAATTCCTGCCGGAGCCGCCTAGCCCGCGCATCGAGATTGTAGAAAACGGCATTCGCTACGCCGTGGATGTGGAAAACGGTCAGAAGACGGGGTTCTTCCTCGATCAGAAATACAACCGCCTCGCCGCGGCAAAGATCGCGCGCGGCAAGCGCGTGTTGGATTGCTTCACGCACACGGGTTCGTTCGCGCTCAACGCGGTGAAAGCGGGAGCGGCGCACGTCACCGCCGTGGACGTTTCCGCGGCGGCGGTGGAGCTCGCGCGGGAAAACGCGGAGAAAAACGGTCTCGCGGAAAAGATGGATTTCGTCTGCGCGGATGTGTTCGATCTGCTGCCGCAGATGATGGAGCAGCACGCGTCGTATGACATGATCATTCTCGATCCGCCCGCGTTTACCAAGAGCCGCAAGACCATCGCGGGCGCGGAGCGTGGCTATAAAACCATCAATTATAATGCGATGAAGCTTCTACCGCGTGGCGGGTATCTCGCGACCTGCTCGTGTTCGCATTTTATGCCGAGCGAACTGTTTGAAAAGATGCTGCTCTCCGCCGCGCGGGACGCGGGCGTTGCGCTCAAACTCATCGAG
>CAYVAO010000268.1:0-3829 GCA_964448895.1 uncultured Christensenella sp. | reverse complement strand
TCGTGTATGCATTTTTCTAAAAAAACGAGAAACTCGAGGTTTCCTTTCGGCCCGCGAATCGGTGAATATGACAGTCCTTTTACACAAAAACCAGCATCCCGCGCAACGGACAAGATTCTATCGATGACCTCGATGTGCGTCGACTGCTCCGAAACAACTCCGTGCTTGCCAACCTTGTTTTTACCCGCTTCAAACTGCGGCTTGATGAGCGCCGCAACCTGTCCACCGTCCTTCAGGCAGGGAAAAAGCGGCGGTAAAATCTTATCGAGCGAGATAAACGAAACGTCGATCGAAGCAAAGTCGAGCCCTTCTTCAAACCACGCTGGCTCCATGAAGCGCGCGTTTGTCCGCTCCAACACGGCGACGCGATCATCGCTTCTGAGTTTCCAGTCGAGCTGACCGTAACCAACGTCGATCGCATACACTTTTTTTGCGCCGTGCTGCAACATGCAGTCCGTAAAGCCGCCCGTGGAAGCGCCGATGTCCGCGCAGACCTTTCCTTCCAGCGCGATGGGAAACGTCTCCATCGCTTTTTGCAGCTTGTAGCCTCCACGGCTGACGTAAGGGCAGGTGTCCCCGCGCACAACAAGCAGTGTGTCTTCCGTTACAAACTGACCGGCCTTTTCCGCCTTGACCTCGCCTAGATAGACCTGGCCTGCAAGTACGAGCGCATGCGCTTCTTCGCGGCTCTTAGCTAGTCCCCGCTCAAAGAGCGCAACATCCAGCCGTGTCTTCATGCCGGTTCCTCCGTCAGATTTTCGATGAGTGCGTCCGCGGTCAGGCCGCAAAACTGCCGTTGATGATTGACGCAAGCTTGCGAAACCGGATCGTTCGGCACGCACATACGAATGACCGGAATTGGCGAAAGCGCTGCGCTTACGCGAAGGCCGAGGCAATCCACGCCTTCCTCCATCACCACGACTTTCTTTGCCGTCCGCTTGACTTGCTCCAGCATGTCTTCATCCATCGGTTGAACCGTGCGCGCGTTGACAAGCCCCACGCCGAGCTTTCGGCAAACGGGAATCGCCACAGCGACCATCGCGCCCGTAGCGATCACCGTCTTTTCCGAAATCGGCTCCAATATCTCCCAAACGCCTTTTTCGACCGGTTGCGCCGAGACCGCCTGCATCAGGCTGCCGCGCGGATAGCGCACCGCAGCGGGTTCTCCGCGCGAAATCGCAAGCTCAAGCATATGCACGAGTTCCTGCTGCGTCGCGGGCGAATAGATCGTCATATTCGGCATGGTGGATAAAAACGCCATGTCGTAAACGCCCTGATGCGTCTCTCCATCGTCTCCGACGAGACCCGCGCGATCCACAGCCAGTACAACGGGCAGTTTTTGCAGACAGATGTCGTGCAAAATTTGATCATAGCCGCGTTGTAAAAACGTAGAATAGATTGCGACCACGGGTTTGAGGCCGCCTGCCGCCATACCCGCCGCCATCGTCAGCGCGTGCTCCTCCGCAATGCCTACGTCAAAGAAGCGATCGGAAAAGCGTCCCGCAAATTCAGTCAGCCCGGTGCCAATCGGCATTGCGGCCGAGATTGCAACGATGTTGGGGTCCTTTTGCGCGAGCGCGATCATCGCGTCTCCAAATACGCTGGAGTTGCTTTTTTTCAGCGCGCTTTCGATGTCTCCCGTGTCGATGGAAAAAGGCGCGACGCCGTGAAATTTCTCCGGATTCCGCTCTGAAAACGCATAACCTTTGCCCTTTTGCGTGACACAGTGCACCAAAACCGGAACTTGAAGCTCCTTTGCGCGGCGAAACATGCGCGTGAGTTCGTCGATATCGTGCCCGTCGATCGGCCCGAGATAGAGAAAACCCATATCCTCGAACAGACGCTTCGGCATCAAGAAACTCTTGATCCTGTTTTTAAAATTTTCCATGTGTCGCGAAAGCCAGCGTCCGATGATGCCGGTATCCAGCGCGCGAACCAGTCTCCGCTTAAAGCGCACATACCATTCGCTGGATCGCATGTTGACCAGCATATGATGCAGCGCGCCAACGTTGGGCGAGATCGACATCTCGTTGTCGTTGAGAATCACGATCAGCGGAACATCCGCTTGGCCTGCGTCGTTGAGGCCTTCAAACGCCATTCCTCCCGTCAACGCGCCGTCGCCCACCAGCGCAACCGCAAAGCCGGGTTCGCCGCGGAGCTTCTTTGCGCGCGCCATGCCGAGCGCCGCCGAGATCGCGGTGGAAGCATGCCCCGTGTTGAAGTGGTCATGCTCGCTTTCTTCGCGTTTGGGAAAACCCGAAAGCCCGTTTTCCTGACGCAAAGAGCAAAAGGCTTCTCTGCGTCCCGTGATGATCTTGTGCGCATACGCCTGATGTCCTACGTCGAACACAATCCTGTCTGTTGGACTGTCAAACGCGCGGTGCATGGCGATGGTCAGTTCGACGGCACCAAGGCTGGAGGCCAGGTGTCCGCCGCAGCGCGCGATATTTTCGATCATATACTGGCGCTTCTGCGCCGCATGTGCGGGCAGTTCGCCTTCTGTTAAGTTTTTAAAGTCCTCGAGTGAGTTCACCTTATCGAGTACGGGATAACGATCCATTTCGATTTCTCTTCCCTGTCTGGTTTGCTTTTCCTGTGTGTCGTTTCTTGCGTGGCTGCGTTTCTTCATTCGTGATTCGTTACGATTTTCTCGTGAGCGTATAGCTGATCAGTTCGGTGAAAAACGCTGCGTCTCCGCCTACCGCTAAGACAGCTTCGCGCGCTTCCCGCGCGTATTGTTTTGCAAATTCCTTCGCGCTGTCCAACCCGTAGATTGTAACAAACGTCGTCTTGCCTTCCTCCGCGTCTTTGCCGACGGACTTACCGAGAACGGAGGACTCTCCTTCAAAATCGAGAATCTCGTCCGTAATTTGAAACAGCATGCCGTATGCATCCGCAAAGCGAATCAAAGCCGCGCGTTGCTCCGCGCTTGCGCCCGCGCAAGCCGCGCCCGCGCCAACCGCCGCGCGAAAGAGCGCGCCCGTCTTATAATCCTGAAGTTTTCGTAATAGCGATTCGTCCCCGCCGCTGTTTACGTCCAAACTCTGCCCCATCACCATCTCAAACGCGCCTTTGGAGATCGCGCTGAGCGCGTCCGAATGCGGGCAGAGTGAAAGCGCATAGAACGCGAGCGAAAGAAGCCCGTCTCCCGCGAGGATTGCGTTTGCTTCCCCGAAGGCTTTGTGATTACTGGGCTTGCCTCTGCGCATGTCATCGTTATCCATTGCGGGCAAGTCGTCGTGAATCAGCGAATAGGTGTGGATCATCTCCAGCGCGCTGGCAGCAAGAAGCGCGTCTTCCGGCGTGCCGCCGCAAAGTTCGCAAGCCGCCATGCACAGCGCGGGGCGGATTCGCTTTCCGCCGGAAAACACGCTGTAGGCCATACTCTCCTGCAAGATCGGCGCGTTCGCGCTCTCGCCGAGCAGCTCGCCGAGTTTCTCTTCCGTCAGTTCGGAATAGCGGGTCAGTCGATCACTCAGCATCGGTCTTAACCTCCGCCGAATCGTTGAGGCGGGTAATCGTCGCCTCGTACGCGTCGAGCTGCCGCTCGCAGGACTTCACAAGCGTCATCCCTTCTTCATAGAGGCGAATCATCTCGTCCAGCGAGCCTTCCGCGCTCTCCAGCTTTTCAACGATATCCGAAAGCTTTTGCATCGCTTCTTCAAATTTTACCGACTGCTCCATCCATATCCCCTCCCGGCATCAATTTCCGGCCTCTAGTCGTACCTGGTTGATCTTAGCATCCGCAGTGCCGTCGTGCATCTTAATCGCGACTCGATCTCCCGCTTGCATCGTTGCAACTCCGCTAATCGCGCGCCCGTTTTCGTCC
>CAYVAO010000267.1:0-3881 GCA_964448895.1 uncultured Christensenella sp. | reverse complement strand
CTTAGGCGGCATGAAAAATCTCCAGCAAACGGAGGGTTTATCCAAAGTATCGCCTTTAGTGAATGTGGTAATTACATTAAATATGGAGTATGTATTTTTGTGTGGGGATCGGGTGTCATCAAAGAAGTGCCGGAAAGAGGATATATGAATTTCTGGAGACTAAACAAAACGGATGGCGTTGTGCTCGACGAACTCGATCCTGTATTCCGGGAATTACGCTGGCAAGAATACAAAACATATGGCTCGTCCTTGCAATTTAATGAATTGAAATACGGGAACACGCTGAGTACCGGTAAGAACGGTGGAGAATGGTATGTACAGAATTCCGAGAACAGATTTCTTTATACGAACTATAGAGAGGTCACGAATCGTCCATACGACTGTCTCGATATAAATAGCGCACACATGCGTGTCGCATGTGGGTCGTCTGACGGGACCGTCGTCGATGTTTTTACAATGCCGAAACTAAACTTCATTGCACCTTGGCTTTTATGCAAAGTGCGCTCACAGCGTGAACAGTCAGCTCAAAACGAGAGATTTTTAGAGCTGTCAAATGAGATTCATCTTAAGCTTTCTTTGAAGGAACCGGAGCAGGCGCTTTGCTGATTACGGGATTTACTGCCTTTAATCAACGCAGGCAATCAACTCGAATACAGAAATATAAAAGTTGAAACGGGAAAATTTTGCAAACCAACTTCGATACGCACAATTTACCGCGAGCCGTTAAACGCTCCTGCCCCGGAGGCGCGGTTTGGGTTTCATGTGCGTTATGAAAGTGTGTTCGTGGATCGGTGGCAGAACAAGCTTCTCTGGGAAGATAGTCGCCATAGAGCAAGCTACGTTGGCAAAGCTCCCTCCGCTGTTTCCCCGGATCTAGCCTTACTTGTATATGCGGTATTCGAGAGAGATCACTGGTTCCTGATCGCTGCTGATCCGCTTAGCGGAGTTGAAATGAATTCAATAAAACTATCTGAAACGCCGGGCGATATATGCTTTTTTCCAGACGGAAAGAGCTTTCTTGTGGCTTTGTGTGAAACCGTAAGTGTGATCAGAATAAATGTGAGAACGTTTCAAATTGATAAAAGATACACAGGAAGGAAAACGCGCCTGACAGAACAAGCATTTTTGCGAATCAACCCTGCGGGAACGTACTTCGCGTATGGGGTATTCGGAGCATCAAAAGCCTACAAGGGAGATCATCACGAAGCTTTATCATTTGTTAGAGTTCAGGATAATCAAACAGTTCGCTATAAAGATGGCTTTGTGGGGTTCAATGATTATATTAGTGACGCGATGTTTTCGGGGTACGATGATTGGTTCTTGACCAAGCACCTTGATAACACGGTTCGCATATGGGAAACCACTACCGGCCGATGTATACAGCGTTTTTCCGCGCCGGAAACGTTGAGCGAGATCGTAGATGAGGGTCGCTTGGACTGGGAATATGAGTTTCCCGGGTTCGCGGATTGGGATGAGGGAGCGCGCCCGTATTTAGAGAAGTTTGTAGCTTTGCACCCATTCATAACGGAAGCTGCCTTTGTTGGCTTGCTCAATGAACTGCAAACCCGTGGATACGGTTGGTTAAGGCGCGAAGGAGTGAACGCGAAGCTAGACGAAATGACGGCCGCATTAAAAAAACGCGGGCGTGGACTGCTTGGGAGAAAGTAAACCCTACAGTTTAACGTGAAAATTCCTCTTATCTCCATAGCAATCAACACTCATCAAGTAAATAGTTACTAAGAAGCGAGATCGGGGGACTGAAGGGATTTGCATTTGTCAACGTTATCGCGGTGGTGATGTCGGTCTTGACGTCGTTCGTCATGTTCGGCGATACGAACGCGGGCACCAGCAGACGATTTCTTTGAGATACGGTCTTGTGAACTGTGTTATCAGGGTGAATTCTTCCACAGCTGGCATAATTCCGAGAGGAACTGGGAATTGTCCTCCAGAAAGGAGCGGGAAGAAGGTTCCCGCATGCTCCGTAGCGAGGCTGCTCACTGGCTGCAACTATTTTGAAAAAGCATCGTTAATTCACGCGCTATCATGAAACCATCTTATTAAGGAGGAACAATTCATGAATGCGCAATTACTCAAAAGAGAACACTTTGAAAACGGGAAATCCTTCTCCGAAAAAGACTTCAACGCATTTCTGTTAGCGTCCCGCGAAAGCGCGAAGGCAATCTACTCGCGATACCTCCCCTGCCTTGCAGGCGGCGTGCTCATCAGTTTTCTTTTCTCCAAGGGCGTTGGAGGCTTTGTTGGCAACATACTTGGCGTCGTTTGCATCTTTGCGGGATTGATTCTGGGCGGGGTACTTACCAAGAAAGCGTCCGAGCCTGCCAATGCGCTCGCGGAAAAACTCGGCATCTCGCGAAGCGATATCGCGAAAGCGCGGCGGAATATGAAGAACAACACCGTTGTCTGGCGCGCCTCTGATACGGAAAAGCGAACCACTCCTCAGCGCGTGGTTGCGGAAACGAACTCGAAGCCAACGCCCGTTTATCCTGCGACAAATCCGTCAGCGAAGAAAACGTATCCGGAATTTACAGGTACCGGCGTATGCGACGTCTGCAATCAGCCGCTCGGCGGGGGGAAAGCCTATATCGTGCCGAACAATGTGTTCTATGGCTCCCCCAAATGGCGCGCCTGGTTCAAGCAGTCGGGAATCCTCTTTGCGGGCCGCCCGTTCAGCGACGCAGATATTGCCGTCATGCAGGCGCGTGACCATTCCGCGGGATCGGCAGTTTGCGAACACTGCATTCATATGTTTGAGTAGGAGGAGATGGATATGTTACCGCTTCCCACGCTTCTGATCCGATTTGATATCGATAAGATTGACTCCGGCGGCTATGGATATGCCTGCTATACAGCGCTGTTTTCCGCGGTGGACGGCAAACTGTTCGAAAACTGCACCTTTTTCGATGGGGATTCGAAGGCGACACTCTACGGTGGAAACGAAAACGTAAACTGCATCGCCGTGCAGTACTTTGATATCGGGTGGTTGGAACAGATGAAATCTACGCTGGAACGGAATGAATCGTTCCGAGCGCTGCTTGCCGCGCATCCGTTCACCGTTACGCCTCAGCCTCCGGATGAGTTGCTTGTCAACGCAGGACAGATTCGCTACCAGCGATGGACGGGAGCGGATTCCTGGGGAAAGGCCGCATGGTGCAACCTCCAGAAGCAAAGGACTTTGAACGCGCCAACTGTTCCGGAGCAAATCTCGCCGGAAGCCGCGCGACACCCCGCCGAAGCGGAGCGAGAGCGCCTGGCCATTACGGAGAATGCCGAACAGCCTACCCGGATTCCGGCGGAAAAACCGCTCCGTGCGGTCTGGTTGATTTGTTTCGCCGCGATTTCCTGGTTTCTTCTAATCGCGTTGCAGTCTGCTTTCGCGCCACGCACGATGTTCAGTGCAGATGCGCTCTATTTCTGCGTAGCTACTATGATTGGTGCTACAACCTACCTGGTTACAAGGCGGAATATTAAGCATAAATTGATTGCCACAGGTGCGGCTGCGCTTAGCGCCATCCTGCTCGCCATTAGCGAAGCTGTTGTGAAGAATCCGGTCATCTACGGTATGCAGGTTCCGCTTGTGAAGATTTTCGACATGGGAAACGTGTTGATCGGCCGCGCTCTTCCCGCCGCGTTCGCCGCCGTCGGCATTGCGCTCGTGCTCGCTCAAGTCATTTTTACGAGAGCAAAAACAGAGAACGACCAGCGACGCGTACGGTTCTCTTGCGGCGCGGGAGCCATCGGCTTCTTCGTAGTACGGGAAATCCATGCGGTTTATAACGCAAGGATATTTCTCTCGAAGCTGCATTTTCCAGATTTGTTCTCCGTGTTCTCCGGTGCGCTGTTTGACGCGTGCTGCGTATTTA
>CAYVAO010000266.1:0-3888 GCA_964448895.1 uncultured Christensenella sp. | reverse complement strand
TGATTTCGTGTTGTCGCTTTTGCAAGCACGAAGTAAAAACAAGAAAGAGAAAACACTTATGCGTTTGGATAAATATTTAAAGGTCTCCCGCATCATCAAGCGGCGCACCGTCGCCAACGAGGCCGCGGACGCGGGCCGCGTCAGCATCAACGGCAAGGTCGCAAAACCTTCCTCCGAGGTGAAGGAAGGCGACACGCTGGATCTGCTGCTCGGCGGAAAACACCTGCTGGTGCGGATCGAGAGCCTGAAAGAAAGCGTACACAAAGAGGACGCGGCGGGCATGTATACCGTGCTCAGCGGAGTAGAGGACAAATGAGCGGCGTGGTTGGCATCCTGCTCTGCGCGGGCGGATCAACCCGCATGGGGTTTGATAAGCTCCTCACGCCCATCGCGGGTAAGACCGCGATCGAGCGCTCGACGGAGGCCCTCGTTGACGGAGGCGTGGACGAGATTGTGTTCGCCGTTTCCCCGCTGACGCGCGCCTATGTGGAGGACTACTTCTGCCCCGTACCAAGCAAAATCGTTTCCGGCGGCGAGACGCGGGCGGAATCCGTCAAGCACGCGCTGGACATGATTCGCACAGCGGAGATCGTCGCGATTCACGACGCGGCGCGCTGCATGCTCTCGCCCGCAACCGTGCGCGAGAGCATTGATAGCGCGCGTGCATTCGGCAGCGGCGTGGTCGCGGGAAAAGTCACGGATACGATCATGCAGCTAGGCGAAACCGGCGTCACCCCGCTGGATCGCAGCCGGCTCATCCGCATGCAGACCCCGCAGACGTTTCGCTTTGAGCGCATCAAGCACGCCTACGATACAGGCGATCTTTCCGCCGTCACGGACGACTGCGCGCTGTATATCGCGGCAGGCTACGAACCAAAATTTGTCTTCACCGAAGGTGAGGCCGCAAACCAGAAACTCACCACGGGCGCAGACTGGCAGCTTGCGCTCGCGAGCTTTTCGCGCTATGGCACGGGCTATGACACGCACCGCCTCGTCGAAGGACGAAAGCTGATCCTGGGCGGCGTGGAGATTCCGTTTGAGAAGGGCTTGCTGGGTCATTCGGACGCGGACGTGCTCACCCACGCGATCATCGACGCGCTCCTTGGCGCGGCGGGTATGGGCGACATCGGCAGGCTCTTTCCCGACACCGAAGCGGCGTATTACGGCGCCGACAGCATCGGTTTGCTAGAAGAAGTCATACGCCGGATCGGGGAGAGCCGCATGCGGGTATCGTACGTGGACGCAACGATCATCTGCGAACGGCCGAAGATCAAGCCGCACGCTGCCGCCATGCAGGCACGGTTAGCCGCCGCCATGCACATCTCTCCCAAAAACGTCTCCATCAAGGCGACGACAACCGAGGGGATGAACGACGAAGGCAAAGGGCTTTGTATCTCGGCCTCCGCCATCGCTTCGCTGATTTAGCGCATACAGTTGTCTGATCCAACTGCGATCCAACATCAAAATTGTGTAAAAGTTACATGAACAGGATAGATTTATGTTCATTTTTACTTAATTTTTCAACTTCCTGCTCTTGTCGCGTTCCAAACAGCTTTATTTTGTGGATTTTCTCGTGATATGCGTTATTGTGCTACATTGTTGCGAAAATATGTAACAAAATTGCTCGTTTAAGGTAACACGATGTAACGAGTCATATGTACGCCGTGCGTGCCGCCGTTTGCAGCCCGGCGAAACAGCGCTGAAAAGCCAATTCATTCCACGCCTTTGATCGTTTCTTTCTTTTTTTCTTCCGCTTGTGTATACTGATGAAATAATCGGTTGCATCGGACAACATGACCTCCCGCTTGTTTCCTTATCCTGCATCCAAATCAAACCGGAGGGTTTATGAAGCGTTCACCTCACTGGAAATATAAGCTCGTTTTCTGCTGTCTTCTGCCGCTGCTCCTCGCGGGATGCGCGGGAAAAGACGAAGCCGCGCCATCGCCATCGCCGGCTATCGAGAGCGCAACGCCGCATGTGGTCATGATTGCCGCCACGCCGGAACCAACCCCGACGCCAACGCCCGAACCCACACCGGAACCGGTGGATCATTTGGGTCAGCGCGTTCGCGATAATCTGATGACCGATATCGAGACCCTCAAGCTCGTGTCGTTTGCGGGATCGATCGATCTTTACACGGAGGCAGATGAATCCAGCGACAGCACCACGCTGGTCAACCGCACCACCGATCGCGCCATCAGCGACCTGATCGTGCTCAAGGAAGTCACTTCTGCCGAAGGCGATCTGTTTTATCAGGTCAAGGCCGCGTTTATGGACGCGAGCGGCTATGTGCTCGAAAAAGATACGCGGGACAGCAAACTCGCCCTCAGCGGCATCAGCGGCTACGCGATGATGATCATCCCCGGCTGCTCCATGATGAAGTCGCCGAATGAAGAAAGCGCGGTTCTTGCGCAGGAAAGCTACCATGTCGCGCGTATTCTCGGCATGTATAAGGATTTTTATTATGTCATCACCGAGGATGGTAACTGCGGCTTCGTTAAACCCGACCAACTGAAACTCATCGACAACGCAACGCTGGAAGCATACCTGTCCTCCGGCGTTACACCGCAGGCCGAGGAACCGTTTGACATTGAAAACCTCATCACATATGCCAAGAGCCAAACAGTCGTAAGCTCGACCGAATCGTTGATCTTCGACGGGCTCACCCGTCTCGGTATTTACTTTAACCCCGGCTATTACCAGTTCTTTCAAAAAGATCTGTCCGACCTCGTTCAATACCCAATCGGATATCGGGAAGATGTGTATAATTCCTCTTTGTTCAAGCTTTGGAATTCCTGCGGTAATCTCGCATATTATGAGGATCACCCGACACAGTGGCTGCATGTTGCGCGCGGCGACGCGCTCAAACGCGGAGATCTGTTGTTTTTTGCCGAGTACGGCCCGAACGACACGGTTGAAGTTGAAACGTATGAAGTGGTTCTGCGCGGGCCGGACTCCGGCTATATCACCGCCTGTGGCATCTACCTTGGCGACGACAGCATGCTTTGGGTGAAAAACGGGCAAGTGGAAACGGTCACCCAGCTCAGCGCTTCCCCGATATGGCAGTATCTGGACTCCGCGCGGCGTATTCAACCGGAGGTTACGAACGACAAAACCTATCTTTTGGAGAGCATGATCTCTTCGGCCTATGACCGCCTCGGCACACCGTACAACAACTTCTGCCGCATGGGTGAGACAAGCTACGATTGCTCCGGCCTTGTCGGCTGGGCGTATCGGCGCGCGGGTGCCACGCAGATCAAAAACGGCGGCAAGCAATTTAGAGAAACGACCGCATCCGGTCTCGCGCATTTGGAATTTTTGTATTACAAAGGCACGAAGTACGAGTTGAAATACGTTTCCGAAAGTTCCGGAGATTCAGTCTCCTTACCGCAGCTGGAGCGTGGAGATTTGGTCTTTCTCCTTGGCGAAACGCAGGCGCGCATTTCGCACGTGATGATCTATTTGGGCGATATGCGCGTGATTCATTCCACAACGGTGACGGACTTTTACCGCGGCACGCTGGTTGCGGGGTTCCGGCCGGAGTTACAAGGATTATACGCAAACGCGCTGCGAATTATAGTGCCTGAAGACTAAGGTTATCGCTTTTAAGCGGGGGCTATTGCTCCCGTTTCTGTCCGTCAAAAAACTAGTTCTTTGACGGGATAACTACGTTTTGCCTCTCGCCCTTCGGGCTCCCGGGCGGCAAAACGCACAGAGAATCCGCCCATTCTGGGCGATCCGTTGCGCCGAATCAATCGGCGCAGCCGGAAAAAGATGGGTTAAGGGCTTCGGCCCTTTACAATCCCAAAGACTTTTTTAACAGTCTGGAGCCGCGCAGCGGTTTCTTTGTGTGTCAACGGGAATGAAACGGCGAAGATGGACTTTCGC
>CAYVAO010000265.1:0-3902 GCA_964448895.1 uncultured Christensenella sp. | reverse complement strand
GGCTCGGGACAGCCAACAACGGGCTTTGGACCGCCGAGGCGGAGAAGTTTTTGCTGAGTGTGATGATGAAATAGAAAGAGTCATGGATGACGAAACCGCCATCTCTGAAGCATCCGAATGTGAAACTCTCTATTTCGTTCAATCCATGGTTTCATACGGCGCGGGTTCGTTGCCCTGATACCACCGCTGGCGATACGCGCCGGGCGTGATTCCCTCGTGCTGCTTAAACAGACTGATAAAATGCCCGATGTTGGAGATACCCACGTCCATCGAAATCTGACTAACCGAAGTTTTTGTGGTTCTTAAAAGTTGCTTTGCGCGGGTCAGGCGCGTTTGGATCAGGTATTCGTTCGGGGACAGGCCCATGTAGCGCTTGAAGAGCTTCTGGATGTAGAATTTATTGATGGAAAGTTTCTTGCTTAACACATCCAGCGTGATCTGTTCCGTGTAGTGCGCGTTAATGTAGGAGCGCACGTCTACGATGTACTCCGGCAGTCTGCTGGCATCCTTTTGGCTGGACGCCGCGTTGATGCAGCGCGTCATGAGCGTAGTGAGCAGTCCGGACGCCTGCACGTCGTCCAACAGGTTGTTGTCACCGTTTTTGTAGAGGGCAAAGAGGTTTTCAAGCGTACTGCGAACGGCAATATCGGCGTCAATATTCATGAGCGCGCTGCCGCCGTTTTGCGCAAGGAACAGCTCGTAATACGCCCGCGCGGTCTGCCCGTAATAATGCACCCACAGGATGCGCCAGTTCCCCTTTTCGGGAGACGTCCGGTAATATTGCGGTTTTTCGCAGTCAATCCAGAATAATTGCCCCGGTTTGATCGTGTAACAGCTGCCTTCATAATCCAGCAAACCTTCGCCGGAGATGCAGTATTTGATCAGATAAGAGGGGAGATTCGCTCTGCGGGTATAGTAGCTTTTTCCAGCGATAAAATCGCCAAGTTCCTGCACATACAGGATGGAACTCTTCGCAATCTGGCTGGGCGTGGCGGTGATCCAAATGGAATGCTCATCCAGATCAAGCTGATAGCTTAATGAAACCTGAGTCATGTGCTCCTCCTTGTCAAGATTCCGTAATCTTACGCCAACACTGGAAAGTGACAATGCCCATTATAACGGATATTCTAGTATTATTAGATCAATTAACAAGCAAGTTCTCAGAAGAACAAGTATCATTCTGCCGTCCGGCAATCAAAGAACCGTCTTTACTATCATACCAATATTCTGCAATCTAATACAAGTAGGGTGAAAACAATGGAACGTTTCACATGGAAAGCATATATCCTTCCCGGCATGTTGGACGAGTATATCAAGCGTCATGATGAGATTTGGCCGGAGATGACGCAGGTGCTCAACGAGGCCGGCATCCGCAACTACACGATCTGGACGACCGGGGAAGAGCTTTTCGGTTATTATGAGTGCGACAGCGTGGAATATGCGGCTAAAGTGCAGCGCGAGAGCGAAGTCGTCGCCCGCTGGAACGTCTATATGAAAGATGTTATGATCATGGCAACGGACCCGCAGACGGGTGAACCGCAAATGCTTCGTCAGGTGTTCTTGCACGGCTGATACGAAATCAGTCCGCGGCGCGTTTCGCGGACAAACAATTCTTTTCCCACGAATCTCGGAGGAAGTATAATGTCGGAATACATTCTCGAACTATGCAATATCACGAAGATATTCCCGGGCGTCAAAGCGCTGGACGGTGTGAATTTTCAACTGAAAGCAGGCGAAATTCACGCGCTCATGGGCGAAAACGGCGCGGGAAAATCTACGTTTATCAAGGTGATCACAGGCGTTCACCACGCCGAAGGCGGAACGATGTTCCTCGACGGCAAGAAAGTGGAGTTCAAAACGCCTCTGGACGCGCAGCGCGCTGGAATCGCGGCAATCTATCAGCACGTAACCAGCTATCCCCATCTCAGTGTTGCGGAAAACATCTTTATGGGCCATGAGTCCGTCAAGGGCGGCATGATTCAATGGAAAGAGATGCACAAGCGCGCGGATGCGCTGCTTCAGCGCCTGAACGCCGAGTTTTCCTCCGCCGCGCTGATGAGCTCGCTCTCCGTTGCGCAGCAGCAGATGGTCGAGATCGCAAAGGCGCTCTCGATGGACGCCCGCATCATCATCATGGACGAGCCGACCGCGGCGCTCACGCGCAGCGAATCGGAGGAGCTCTACCGAATCAGCGAAAAGCTGCGCGACGAGGGAAAGTCGATCATCTTCATCTCGCATCGTCTGGAGGACATGTATCGCCTCGCTTCCCGCGTTACGGTGTTTCGAGATGCAAGATATATCGGCACCTACAACGTTTCGGAGATTACGCCGCCGGATCTGATCAAGGCGATGGTGGGCCGCGAAATCAAGGAACTGTTCCCGAAACCTGAAGTCGAGATCGGCAAAGAGGTTCTCCGGGTAGAACATCTCAGCCGCGCGGGATTTTTCCGCGATGTGTCGTTTGACGTGCACGCGGGCGAGATCGTCGGCTTTACCGGCCTCGTCGGCGCGGGCCGCACGGAAGTAGTGCAGACGCTATTCGGCATCGAACGCTACGATTCCGGTAAAATCTTTTTTGAAGGCAAAGAGATTCAAATCCGCCGTCCTCAGGACGCAATGCGCCGCGGGATCGGCCTTTTGACCGAGGATCGTCAGGAATGCGGATTGATTCTGGACTGGGGCATCGGCGCGAACATCACGCTGCCGGAGCTTCGCAAATATGCAAAGCGCAACGTAACCAACGAAAAGGTGGAGAACACCGCGGCAAAACAACTCGCGGAGAGCGTAGATGTAAAGGCCGTGACCATTTTTGACAAGGCGAGTTCGCTTTCCGGCGGCAACCAGCAGCAGGTAGGCGTCGCGGAAGCACTGGGCAGCGATCTCAAGCTTTTGATCATGGACGAACCGACCAAGGGCGTTGACGTTGGCGCGAAAGCCGCGATCTATGAGATCATGGGCGAGCTGGCCAAACAGGGGCTTGCGATCATCATGATCTCGTCGGAGATGCCGGAAATACTCGGCATGAGCGACCGCATCTATGTTATGTGTGACGGCAGAATGACCGGAGAGCTAAGCCGCTCGGCTTTCTCGCAAGAGGTTATTCTGGAGTTGGCGATGGTCAAGCACAGCCACCACCACGCCGCGCACGCACAAGGAGAATGAACATGCAGAGCCAGATGAAAAGCCTACTCAAAAAACTGAAAAGTTCGCGTGAGCTCAGCCTGTTCTTAGTGCTTGCGATTATCTGCGTTGCCGTTCAGCTGAGAAACAATTCGTTTCTAACGGCGAAGACGATCAACGATATGCTCAAAAACTATTCCACGACCATCACGCTCTCGCTGGGCATGATGAGTGTGCTGCTCATCGGCGGCATCGATATCTCGGTTGCTTCCTCGCTGGCGTTTTCCGGCATGTGCGCGTCGCTGATGATGCGGGACGGGGTTTATTCCTCCACACTGGTGATGTTTCTCGTCAGCGTCGGAATCGGCACCCTCTGCGGCATGCTGGTCGGCTTTGTCATCACGAAGGGCAAGGTGCTTCCCATCATTGCAACGCTGGGCTTGACCAATATCTTCCGGGGCGCGACCTACATCGTTTCCGGCAGCAGATGGGTTTCCGCCTATCAGTTCCAGAGCACGTTTAAGCAATTTGCGCAAACGAACACCTTGTCGTTCGGCCTCGTCAACAATCTCGTCTTTATTACAATCGTTTGTTATGCCGCATTCTTTGTCATTATGAAATGGACACGATTCGGGCGAAGAATCTACGCGGTCGGGTCCAATCCCGAGGCGGCTTCCGTCAGCGGCATCAACATCACCGGCATCAAGGTTGTGGTCTACAGCATGGCGGGCGCGTGCGCGGGACTCACGGGCGCCATGTACACAGCTCTTTACGCCAGCGCG
>CAYVAO010000264.1:0-3948 GCA_964448895.1 uncultured Christensenella sp. | reverse complement strand
CTACGGCAAGGTTTCGTATGTAGACGTTGCCCGCGCCATCCCCGGCGGCATCTGCCCGGTCTGCGGCAAGCCCACGCTGAAGATCAGCAACGGCATTGAGGTCGGCAACATCTTCCAGCTTGGCGATAAATACACCAAGAGCATGAACATGCAGTATCTCGACGAAAACGGCGCGCTGCAGTACCCCATCATGGGCTGTTACGGCATCGGCGTCGGTCGTCTATGCGCCTCCGTCTGCGAAGAGAGCCACGACGAGTACGGCCCCATCTGGCCGATCACCATTGCCCCGTGGGAAGCGCAGATTTGCGTGCTCCGCGCGGATCAGGAAGAGCCGAAGCGCGTTGGCGAAGAACTCTACAACGCCCTGCGCAAAGCGGGCGTGGAGACCGTGATCGACGACCGGCCGGTCAGCGCAGGCGTCGGCTTTTCGGAGGCGGACCTCATCGGCGCGCCGATCCGGCTCACCGTCAGCCCTCGCAATCTGGCGGATGGCATGATCGAGCTCACCACGCGCGATAAAAGGATCAAACGGCAGGTGCCGGTTTCGGAAGCGCTCGCCGCCGTGCTCGAACTCAAAGCCCAGCTCTTTGCTGAAATCGAAGGGAATTGACCATGCATCCCCAAGCGAGAAAACCCGAAATTTCCATCCGGCTGCGCATGCTTCTGGCCTGCGCGGCCCTTTTTCTGTTTCTGACGGGCTGCTCGGCGTTTTCGCCAAAGCCCAGTCCCACGCCGGAAGCAACACCGACGCCGGAAGCGGTCGTTCTGGAGACTTCCACGCCCTCCCCTACGCCCTCTCCTGCTCCTACGCCGGACCCCGCCATGAACCCCGCCACGCTGATCTGGATGAGCGATACGCAAGGGTATTCCTCGAGCTATCCGGAGACGCTCGCCGCGATGACGCAGTGGATTGTCGACCACAAGACCGATCTCAACATACAGTATGTGCTGCAAACGGGCGACATTGTCAACGATACGACGCGTGAAAAGGAATGGCAGAACGCAACTGCCGCGTTCGACACGCTCGTTGGAAAGATTCCGCTGATTGCGATCGCAGGGAATCACGACATCGGCGGTGTTGTGCACAACTACAAAGCATTTCACGAAATGATGCAGCGCCAGAACTACGAGTCCTACCCGACGTTTGGCGGAGAACAGCCGCTCGGCCGTGGACGCTACGACCTCGTTACCATTGGGCATGAGGACTATATTATGCTCGGGGTTGGCTACTCCGTGCAGAGAACGGACGCAGCTTGGCTCGACAGTGTGCTGAAGCAATACCCGGATCGAACGGCGATTCTGCTCGCGCACTGGTACCTGGAGCTCGACGATCAGGCGTTTTCCGCCGACTCGGCGGTGCTGCACGACATTGTTACGGCAAACCCGAACGTGCGTTATGTGCTCTGCGGACACCGCCACGGAATGAAACACGTCGCCGAGCTTTATGACGACAACGGCGACGGAACGAACGACCGAACCGTGCAGGCCATCATGGTGGACTATCAGACGCTGCCAAACGGAGGAAGCGGGTATTTGATGATCATCACCATTGATTCCGTTACGCGGGAATTCAAGATCACCTCGTACTCGCCTGTGTTGGACGACTATAACTTTTTCCCGGACGAGTCGATCGAAACCTACACCCTCCCGCTGTCCACAGTCTCCGGTCAATAAACCGTCGCAATCTCAAACAACAAACAAACGCCCGGTTGTACCGGGCGTTTCTTGTTGTTGTACTAGTTCGTTCCTGATTACTCCATCCGCTCGCAGGAGCAATTCTCCGTCGCGTTGATCGGCTGATGCCGACTAAACAGCCATAGGAACTCCTCCTCCAGCATAGGCCGCGCATAGAAATAGCCCTGAATCTGTTCAATTCCCAGCTTTCGGACAATCTGATCCTGCTCGTTTGTTTCTACGCCTTCTGCCAGCACGCTGACCTGCATGGACTGCAGCCCGCTAACCACCGTTCGAAGCAGCCTATATCCCTTGGAATCCTCCGCCAGGTCGCGAATGAATCCTTTATCAATTTTCACGCATTGGAACGGCAGCGTCATGACGTTGACCAAATTGGAATACCCTGTACCGAAGTCGTCCAAATAGATGCCGATTCCGCGTTTGTTGAGTTCGTCCATGGTGTTGCGCGCGCGTTCGAGATCCTCCAGCAGCACAAGTTCCGTAATCTCCAGCTTAATTCGGCATGGGTCGACCTGATACTTTTCCAGCAGCATTTCCAAATGCCGCACGGTATCGTCAAACTCGTCCTGCTGCGCTGAAACGTTAATTGAAAGCCAGCCGACGTTTACTTGCGTATTCGCCTGCAGGAACTGGCAGGTCCTTTCCATAACCATCTTACCAAGCTGGGTTGCGATTCCGCTTTCAATTGCAATCGGGATAAACTCGCTTGGTGATATCGGCCTTCCGTTTTCTTCATTCAAACGAAGCAGAACCTCGCCGCCGGAAAACTGTTGACGAACCGTATTGTAAACAGGCTGGAAATTCAGAAAGAAGCTGCCCTCGCGCAGTGCGCTCTCCATTCGCGTGGAAATATAGGTTCGCCTGCGAAACTCCGTTTGCAGCCGCGTATCAAACCGAATGGGCTTTCCGGATCGTTCCCCCTTGGCTACCAACATTGCGTACTCCAGCGACCCCATCAGCTCGTCCACGCTGGACGCATATTCAGGACACAGAATATCCGTCAAAAGAGCCTGTAAAACGACCTCGTTTCCCTCAACCTGCCACGTTTCCGAAAAACGGTTCGCCAGTTTCGAGAAAAACGTTTCGTAAGCGTCTGCATTCATTTTCGTTACGATCAACGCAAATTCCGCACCCTGCACGCGATAGCTCAGTACGCGCAAATCCGTCTGCGTGAGATACTGCGCGACCATACTTAGCACGCGATCCCCCGCGCGCTGTCCATGCTGAACGTTGATGCTCTTAAAGTTTCGAAGACGAAGCAGGATCACGTGAAACGGCTGCGTCCGCGCAGTCAATTGCGTCAGTTCGGTAAAGAACGCCTCCCGCGTTGAAATCTCGGTCAGCGCGTCGATTCGAGCGCGCTGCTGCTGGCCCGTGATAAACAACGTCAGCAATGAGAACCCGATGATTGTTCCGGTGAGAATCGTATTGGGAAACATGTATTGCGTAAAGCCAAGGATGGCTGCGATGCACGGAAGCGTGTATACGATCATTCGCATCGACTTTCGAACATGCTTATGCCACAGCAGATAGAAGAATATCACGTTCATAATTGCGATGGCGAGAAACGCAACGCCAATGCTGTTCAGCGGCCCGCGATGATAAACGTTGTTCGCATCAAAAGTAAACAGCCACCCGGTCTTGAGGTTGGCCAAAACCAGCGCCAGTTCCAGTGTCAGAAAAAACGATGTAACACTGAACGCAATGCGCAGTCTACCGTGATGATAACGCACGTCCAGCAGGGTCATATACGTTGTCAGCGAAACCAGCGCAGCCAGCAGCGCGACGGAAGCATAATAAAACGTATTGAAGTAGTAGTTCATTCGAATGGAAGCAAGCGCAGAGTCCTGAATTGCATATATAGAAAGAATGTTGTTGAAGATCGCAACCAATGCCACGATGAGACTGACCTGAAATGCCGTTTCTTTCGGCGAGCGACGGTTTTTGTTCAACACGGAATAGATGCCGATTAGAAACAGCATCACGCACGAAATATATTCCGGTACAAGATTGAATGTCATAACCTACTCGTCCCCGTCAAGAGATTCACGGTTTTATACATTCTACATCATCGGTTAGATAATTACAACTCTGGATATATATGTAATATAATTCTTGTTAAATTTAAACTAAATTGCCAAAAAGACGAAGATTAATATCAAATTCTTAGGGTTTTTGAATGATTTGATTGGAATTATTGACCGAAGGCCGTTTATTATTGCGCGGTGGTTTTTATTAAAAGTTAAGAATTTA
>CAYVAO010000263.1:0-3951 GCA_964448895.1 uncultured Christensenella sp. | reverse complement strand
TTGGCCATACCTCTCGCCTGCGCGACGGTTTCGATGGTGTCGAGCTGTTTGCGCAAAAACGCAATATCATTTTCGGTGTGTCGCTCGGCAAACCTTCGAACCGCTTGACCTTCGATTGCGATGCGAAGCTCTAAAAGCGAAATGACGGTCTGCTTGTCCAGCTTGCCGCCGTTGAACTTGATGATGGTGGTCAGCGTTTCCGCGTTTCCCGTCTCCGCATAGTTGGCGATAAACGTTCCCTGGCGCGCGTTCACGCAGATAAAGCCCATGCGCTCCAGGTCCTTTAAACCGGCATGCACGATGGTTTTGCTGACTTTCATCTCTTCTGCAAGCTCCCGCTCGGTCGGCAGACGATCTCCGACGCTGAGTTTGCCGGAGAGGATCATGCTGACGATTTTATCGATAAAGAGTTCCTTAATAGTCGGGGCTTCGATGACACCAAATTGCATACAAATCACCTCTCTGCTATACGGTCAGACCACGACCACAACAACACACTACTACAAAAAACCGTAATATGCAAGAAGTAATTGACTTTGTTTCGGCAATAAAATATTCTATTTGTGCGTGGTAAGACCACGAAGTCTAATTCATTCCATTGTCAGAAATCGATATGTCACATCCCGATTAACAAACACAAGAGAAATAACTTCACCCACCTTACGATACCATTTTTTATAGGTTGATCATTTAAAAAATGATGAATAGAAAGGATCTACTATGTCTCTGAGACCGAAAATCGTACAGCTTGCAAAGATCGTCGGCGGTGTTTCCGGGGTCATGAACAAAATCGACGAAAACGCACCGGAATACTACGCGCTTGCCTCCATCGTTTCGGATGAACAGGCGGAGATTGCCATCGCGGCGGGTCTTCGTAAAAACCGTACGGCGGCCTATCTTGCCGAGAAGACGGGCAAATCGCAAGAGGATGCGCATCGGCTCGCTCTGGAACTCGCCGAGATCGGTGTTTTTCGCGTTAACAAGGACACAAACGGCGAAGATCAGTTCTATATGCAAATTTTCGCACCGGGCATCATGGAGATGCTGGTGAACAACCCCAAACAGCTTGCGGAGCATCCGGAAGTCGGCCGCGCGTTTGAGGAATACACGCGCATCCGCATGGCGACTATGTCTCCCATGCTGCCGATGGGATCGGGCCTCATGCGCGTCATTCCAATCGAGAGCTCAATCGATGGCAATATGCAGGCGGTTCCGTATGAGCGCATTTCGTACTATCTCGATAAATATGATATTTACTCTGTCTCGTCCTGCTCCTGTCGCGCGGCGCGCCGCACCATCGGCGAGGGCTGCGGACATTTGGAACAGGATATGTGCATCCAGATGGGCAAAGGTGCGGAGTACTATATCCGCACCGGTAGAGCGCGCCAGGTGACGCGCGCGGAGGTGGAGGAACTTCTCCGCAAGGCGGAGGAAAACGGACTCATGCACAACATCCCGAATATTGAGGAAGTGGGAGAGACCGCGGCGATCTGCAACTGCTGCGCTTGCGCCTGCTTCGGCCTTCGCGTGGGACTCATGTTTGGCGCGCGGGATGCCGTCCGGTCGAACTATGTCGCCAAGGTGGACGCGGAGAAATGCGTCGCCTGCGGACAGTGCGTGGAAAACTGCCCGGGCAACGCCCTGATGCTGGGGCAGAAGCTCTGCACCAAGACGCCGGTTACCGCCATGCCGGAGGTGAAAAAGATCACCGAACACGCCTGGAGCAAGGCGGATTGGAACGTGGATTACCGCGAAAACCGCAAGGACGTGGTAGACAGCGGCACCGCGCCCTGCAAGACGGCTTGTCCCGCGCATATCGCCATTCAGGGATACATCAAGCTTGCGGCGCAAGGAAAATACATGGACGCACTGGAGCTGATCAAGAAAGAGAATCCGTTCCCGGCGATCTGCGGACGCATCTGCAACCGCCGCTGCGAGAGCGAATGCACACGCGGCGAGGTGGACGAACCGATCGCCATCGACGAAGTGAAGAAATTCATTGCGGATACCGAACGCTAGGCCGGCAACCGCTGCCTACCGAAGAAGCGGAATGAGTGCAGCGACAAGAAGATTGCAATCGTCGGCGCAGGCCCGGCGGGACTCGCGTGTGCGTATTTCCTCGCGCTGGATAACTACGACATCACTGTGTTTGAAAAAGAAGAGCGCCTGGGCGGCATGCTCACGATGGGCATTCCCTCCTTCCGCCTTGAAAAAGAAGTGGTGGATGCGGAGATCGACGTGCTCAAAGAGCTGGGCGTGAAGTTTAAAACCGGCGTCGAGGTGGGCAAGGATGTTACGCTGGATGAACTCCGCGCGCAGGGATACCGGGGGTTCTACCTTGCCATTGGCGCGCAGGGCGGCAGAAAGATTGGCATCGAGGGCGAGGACGCGGCGGGCGTACTGACCGGAATCGAATTCCTGCGCAATGTGAACCTCGGTAAGGACGCAAAGCTGCCCGGCAAGGTCGTCGTCATCGGCGGCGGCAATGTCGCAATCGACGTTGCGCGGGCCGCCGTGCGCGAGAGCGCAGAAAGCGTCACCATGCTCTGCCTAGAGAGCGCGAAGGAAATGCCCGCGCTGCCGGAAGAGATTGCGGAAGCGAAGGCGGAGGGAATCCAGATTCAAAACGGCTGGGGTCCCAAGCGTATTCTTGTGGAAAACGGCAAAGTAACGGGCGTGGAGTTCAAAAAATGCACTTCGGTGTTTGAAGACGGAAAATTCGCGCCAAAATATGACGAAAACGAGACCATCACGGTTTCCGCGGACTATGTGCTGCTCTCCATCGGGCAGTCCATCCTCTGGGGCGATCTGTTGAAGGGCACAAAGGTGGAGCTTGGACGCGGAAACACGGCTGTTGCGGACGGCTTTACCTATCAGACCGCGCAGGCGGATGTGTTCGTCGGCGGGGACTGTTACTCCGGCCCGAAGTTTGCCATCGACGCGATCGCGGCGGGCAAGGAAGCGGCGATTTCGCTGCACCGCTTTGTGCAGCCGGGGCAGATGCTGACCGCGGGACGCGACCGCAGGGTCTACCGCGCGCTGGATAAAGAGAATCTCGTCATCGAGAGCTATGACAACACACGCAGGCAGCAACCGGAACACGAGAAGGCAAACGAGCGTTCCTTCCGCGACACGCGGCTTACGTTTACCGAAGAACAGCTTAAGAAGGAAACCGAGCGTTGCCTCGGTTGCGGCGCGACCGTTGTGGACGAGTACCTCTGCGTGGGCTGCGGACAGTGCACCACGAAGTGCCGCTTTGATGCGATCACGCTGTATAGAAAATATGACAGACAGTTCCCGGAGTTTGAGAAAATGCCCATCGAGGTCGCAAAGCACGTGGTCAAGCGCACGGCGAAGATCGCAACCGTCGCGGTCAAAGACCTTTTCACGCAGAAATAACGGTGGTAACGGCATGCACGAACTCAGCATCATCAGCGCGGTCGTAAAGACGGTGGAAAACATTATGCAGAAAGAGGGTTTGACGCAGGTGGACACCATCGTGCTGCAGGTGGGCGAACTCTCCGGCGTGGTTCCGCATTATGTGGAGGAGTGCTATCCTGCCGCAGTCTATCAAACCTGCATGGAACAGACCAAATTGCAGATGGAGATCATCCCCGGCATCGTGCGCTGCAAGGACTGCGGGGAAGAGTTTTCCGGGTATCAATATAACCTGAAATGCCCCAAGTGCGGCTCGGAGCATCTGGATGCGCTCAGCGGGCGCGAGTTTATCATCAAAGAGATCATCGCCTGCTGAGCCGGAACGCTTCGCGGGCTGAGGAAACCATGGAACTGTTTGACGCGATCATTTCGGAGACAAACGCCCGAATCGAACCGATGATTACGCATCGCTGGGAGTATGATCCCGCGGATGCCTGGCCGGACACGGGCAAAAACGAACTTGTGATGCAGCGGGACGCGGCATATGAACTCGGCGGCGGTGAAAACCCCGGC
>CAYVAO010000262.1:0-3970 GCA_964448895.1 uncultured Christensenella sp. | reverse complement strand
CCGCCAACGCGTTCGACTCATTGGTCGCCAAATTTTCCGCAAAATGGAGCAGGTCGATCTGGTTGAGCTTGCTGCTCGGCGAGAAATCCCCGTCCCCGCTTCTCGCGGTCGCGACGGTACTATATCCGTCTCCGGCAATGAGTTCGCTCGTCGAGGAAGAAAATGTCTTAAACGCAGCGGGAACCGTGCTCTCCAGCTCCGCAAGATCCGTCATAGACAGCGTCGTCTGGCTGGTCGATCCGCTCATTTTGACATAGTCGTCGATGATTTGCTTGCCAACGTCCAGCGAGTCCATCGCTGGATCTTCGGAAAGCTGAGACAGCCAGTTGGTATAATACCAGCCGGTACCGGGCTCCACCGCCTCGGATGCGACCAGGTAATCGCCATACTGCCCCGCGACCAGCGCGGTTTCGAGCGTTGCCATCAGGCAGGCGTCAAAGCCGATGATGTCGAATTTCACGCCGCCGTTCTTGAGCGCGGTATTGATTCCGTCGAGACTCATACTATCGCCGGGGAAGAGCTCGTCGTAACCGTAACCGGTCAGCGAGCCGCCGCCGTGATCCCAGAGAACGAGAATGTAGCGATCCGCCGGATACTCCTTCGCGCTGAATTGAATGAAGTCCGAAAGCGTTGCGGGGTCCACCATGGAGCGCTTGCCGACTTTTGCGTCCAGTGTCTCTAGACCGCCCTGCTTGATGCGGAAGCGCTGGTTTGTGTTGCTCTTGATGATCTGATTTTGCCAGTTGGAAGCGCCGCCGGTCTCCAAAATGACGTTGATGTTATCGCCCAGCGTTGCGTTCACCATCTCCTCAAGATCGGCGGTCGCCATGCCACTCTTGCTCTCAAGGTCGGTTCCGCACATATAGACCATCACGGTGACGGTTTTCGCGCTTGCGGTGTCGGTATATTTCTCCCGCGCGGAAGCCGCAACTTCGCGGTTAGGCTCGTGTGCCTTGTAGACCTCGTCCGAGCTGGAGACCGCGGAGATCTGCCCCGTCGTGCTGCCATAGCTGCCAAGTAAAGAGCCGAGTGTGTCCGAAATCGAGCCGGATGTGTCGCTGCTCGTGTCCGTGCCGCTCAGACTGGAATCATTCGTCGTTGTGGTATAGTCTCCCAGCAGCGTATTCAACAAATCGCCGCTGGAACTGCCGGAGCACATGTTGAGCAGAAGCACCGCGCCGACTACGATCAAGATCAGCACGAGGATGCGCCCAAGGCAGCCGCGTTTGTTCGATCCGTTTGAGTTATTGCTGGCCCCGCCGATCAGCAACGCAAGCAGCACGGCGAGCAGTCCACCGCCGCCAACGCCGCGATCTCCGCCGCCGCTAAATGATCCGCCGGATGAGCCGCGCGGGCCTCCGCCGACGCTGCCGCCGCCGAGGCCGCTGCCGCGCCGGTATGCATTACCTCCGCCGGATACGGTTCTTCTGGATCTGCCGCCCGGTCTGTTTGCAGGACTCATGATAGTACCTCCTCTATGCAGTAAAAAAATGAAAAACGATGCTAAATTCGGGTGTTTAGTACTCTACTGAAGGGCTCTTAACGGCAAAGTCCCGTATGCCCGCATCTTCCAATATCTTCTTTTCCCCAAACTGATCGCCTACGTAGGACTTGTATCCGAATCGATCCAAAACCGGCGAATAGGTGATCACTTCCAACGTATCCGTATTCGGATCAAGCCGCAAGATGCGCAGATACCCGACGCCGTTATAGAGATCGTCCTGTAAGTTCATCATCATCTGATGCACCGTACGGTCTGTTGTACCGTCTCCGTTGTCGTCCAATTCTTCTGCGAAATAGACCATTCCGCCTTCGTGTCCGCTCAAAACCAGCCGGATATTGGGTGACTTTTTCACAACGCCCTCGATCAATCTTCTCCCGATCGAAGAATACCCGCCGACGCTCATATAGCTATGCACGCAGAGCACCGCGTAATGATCCGCATATTCTTTGCAGGTTTGGTTGATCCAGTCGATCGCGTCCACTTCTAAACCGTAGGTAAGCGAAAACACGATAACGGGAACACCGCCCGCTGAAAAAGCGGTGTAATAGTTATACCCCGTGGCATCGCTCGCGTGCGCAGGATCAAAATCCGTATCCACCCGATGATCGAGAAAGGGCGTATGTTTGTCGTAGTCCGGCAATTGATCGTGATTCCCTGCCACAGTCACAATATGCATGCCTTTGGGTAACAGGGAGAACGCCGCAGTTGCATTTTGCCACTGATACTCTTTATACGCGTTGTAAACGATATCCCCGGTGTGTACGGTCAATACCGTATTGTATTCTTTTTGCGTGTCGCTGATCCACTGCGTCATCTTGCCCAGTGTGTCATTATCCGCAGCAGTATACGTCTGCGTATCGCTCATCCAAGCAATGGAAAACGCTTCCGGTTTCGGCGTTGGCTCCGGTGTTGGTTCCGGCGTGGGTTCCGGTGTGGAATAGACGGAAGTGGTTGGCGCAGGAGCCTCTGTTTTCGCGGGCGCAGCAAGCGCTTGCGCTTGATCCGGTGATGGTGCGCTCGCAGCTTGCAGCGAGCACGACGTGAGGAGTATCATCGCCAGCATGGCGGCGCAGAGCGTGGTCAGGCGTTTCGTCGTTTGCATACGTTCCGATGGAAGTCCTTCCGTGTTTGTTGCATGGTAACAGCGTATTCTAATCAAGATTATCTTACCATTCGCGCGCGTCTGCGTCCAGTTGTATGCATGTCAAAATCGTGCTAGAATTGATCTATGAATACGATGCTTCGGCAAAAACAATTTCTGCTGATTCTTATCGCCGCACTCCTTCTTGTTTCCTTTGGTTGCGGACGCGGTGCGAGCACTACCCCTGTGCCGTCCGAAGAGCCGGTTGTGATAGCCGCGGAAACCATCGCGCCAACCAGTGAGCCAACCCCGGAACCGCAGCCGCAGCTGAAATACATCTTTCTGCTGATTGGCGACGGCATGGGATATGCGCAGATTCAGGCGGCATCCGAGGCGCTTGCCGCAGCGAATCGCGATCCGCTCAGCTTTCTCGATTTTCCTGTGCAAGCGAGCGTGAAAACAAGCAATGTCCTCGGCAAGGTGACGGACTCCGCCGCCGCTGCCACGGCGATCTCAACCGGACAAAAGACCATCAATGGTTATCTGGGTCTGGATCAGGATAAAAACCGCATCGAAACCATAGCTGAAACGCTGCGAAATGCCGGTCGAAAGATTGGCATTCTCACCACGGTTTCACTCGATCACGCAACGCCCGGCGGTTTTTATGCGCATGTGGACTCCAGACGCAGTTATTCCATGATTACGGACGATCTCTTCGCCAGCGGGTTTGATTATTTCGCGGGCGGCGGTTTTCATAGCACGCCGGACGCACCCGCGCACGCCGAGGAAAACGGTTATACCCTGATTCCTTCGTTTGAGGAAGCGCCAACCACAACTGACGGCAGACTGATCCTCTCCTCCTCGCTTATCTTCGGCGACTATGGTGTGCTGCCCGCCATCGACGGCGGCGCGAGAACCGATTGGCTGAAGAAAGCGACCGATCTTGCCATCGCGCGGCTGACGAACCCCGCCGGCTTTTTCATGATGGTGGAAGGCGGACGAATCGACTATTTCTGTCACTATAACGACGCAGCTTCGTTTGTCGGCGAGCTGATCGACTTTGACAAAGCGGTGCAAAGCGCGATCGCGTTCTATCAACTGCATCCGGAAGAGACGCTGGTGATCGTGACGGCGGATCATGAGACCGGAGATGTTTCGTTCACCGATGGCGACCGCGGCGCGCTTCTTTTACAGACCATTTCAAGCGATACCTGTGACAACACGCTGGTTGCCGATTGCGTCGCTAAAAAGACGCCCTTCTCCGAGGCGCTGCCCATCTTTACGTCGGCGTTCGGACTAAACGATCTAAATGCGGACGAGACCGCCATTTTAAAAGACGCATAATATAGCACGAAGCAAAACCTCATTCCCGGAAACCAGAGCGA
>CAYVAO010000261.1:0-3973 GCA_964448895.1 uncultured Christensenella sp. | reverse complement strand
GCGCAGCCTTGCCAAGGCTGAGGTGGCGGGTTCGAGCCCCGTTTCCCGCTCCATTCATAAGCGGACAACCGATTCGCCCGTTTATGAATGGAGATTTTGTTTAAACGGCTCCTAACAACTTCATCCGCCGCGTGCAGGTATAGTGTAGCGGTAACACATTAGCCTTCCAAGCTGAGATCACGGGTTCGAGTCCCGTTACCTGCTCCAAGAAGACCCGCTGTGAAGCGGGTCTTTTGCGCGCAGATTGCAGAACGATCGTGTTTCGAGTCCTTTTTTAGCCAAAGCGAGTGAAGAGTGAAGATTGAAAAATATTGACGCAGCGTCATTTTTGATCATACAATCTTATATAGCTTGGGTGAGCGGTTTTACAGACCGCATATGAGAGAATTAATCCCAACGCTTATTCGGCAAATGAACATCGGGGGAAAAATGGAAGCAAAAATCGAGAACTCGCAAAAACGTAAAAAATCGAGCAGCTTTCAAAAATTCAAACAATATCTGAATTCAACGCGCGCGGGAAATCTGATTTTATGGATTTATACGGCGTTCAGTTTTTTCTTGGTTCTGATTCACGAACCCTGGCGGGACGAAGCACAGTTTTGGCTGTTGGCGAGAGACGCTTCCATTCCTGAAATCCTTAGTAATATTTCCAAAGAAGGAATCCCTCCGCTTTGGCAACTGATGCTCAAGCCTTTTGTTATGCTCGGCTTGCCCTATTATCCAACGATGAATATCATCAGCTTTATACTGGTTGCTACCGCCGCGTGGATTTTTGTAAAAAAGGCTCCGTTTCAAAGATATGTCAAGTACATCCTGCTGTTTAGTCCGGTGTTTATTTACTGCTATGCCACCATATCGCGCACCTACTCGATGATGCCGATTGCCATTGTGTTACTGGCGATCGCTTATCCAAAGCGTCTTCAGCGACCGATCATATATGGCATATTGATTGCTTTATTGTTTGAGATTCATGTTGTCCTGTGGGGAATGGTCGCGGCGCTATCAATTGAGTTTTTGATTTCGACCATTCGGGCATATAAAAAGGGAAAAAGCGTCAAACAGACGGCAAGAAGCCTTACCGCTGTCATTCCAATGTTGATTGTAGGTCTGCAATACCTGCTCTTGTTATACCCGGCTGCAAGAACCTCATACGCGCTTGGCAATTTTGCCCTGAAAACGAACCCGCTGAATATCATCTATCACCTTTATCTTGGCATTGGAACCGTGTTTGGAAACACGCTGAGCGCATACGAAAATGTCGGTTGGTATGTAGCGCTGATTTTTCTAGCAATCTCGTTGATCAGTATCTTTCGAGACAAGCGTTGGATTAAATATGTTTTGATCGCGGGCGGATCCATTCTCTTTGAAGGAATCGTATCGGGGTTCATCTATATCGATGGAAATTTTCGCTCTATCAGTGTCTTCTTAATACTGATGTTTGCGATCTGGCTGGCAAAGAATGACGGCCTTTCCTTGGAGATTGTTTTCTTCAATACGCGAACAACATGGGTTGCAGCCGTGTGTCTATATACTATTTTGGGCATGCTTGCCATAGCCCCGAATCTATTGAACGATATCCGGTATCCGTATTCCTACTCGAAATATGCGGCGTCCTATATCGAGCAAAATATTCCTTCCGATTCGCTCATATTGACATCTTCTAGCGCGCAGATGAGTGCGCTATCCGTGTATCTTGAAGACTACACGTTTTATGATTCGGAAAAGGAGAAGACGTTTACGTACTTCGTTTGGGATAACAATGCGAGTTGGGAGAATCTATATGCTGCTAAAACCAATAGAGAGAAGGAACTGACGCAAGATATCAGGATGGACATGGTTTCCCGCGAAGCAATGGAGCTGTCCAACGGCAACGCAGACGGATTCTACTATATTTCTGTTCTCGAGTTCGAGGCGAATGATACAGACCCTTTTTATCAAAGCCATATTGTGTTTAGAACACCGGAAGATTATGAGAGCAAGGATAACTATGAAATTCTATATATCCCGTTTGAGGATGCGAAACAGTTGATCGAAAGCGACAGCAACCCCGAATAATAAAAATATCGTTCAGGAACCGTATTCCGTTTACGACTGGAATCGGAGAAGAGTATTCGAAATGAAAGCAGGTGATGGGATGAAACGCTGCATTGCGGTAACGGGAATAGCGCAATCAAAATAAAAATCTGGAGGTATTTATGGCTATTCCCGAACACACGATTTTTCCGCGTACAAACGACGCAACAACCGTATATTTAAAGAACGTTGTCACAAACCCGAATATCATCGTTGGCAACTACACGATATACAACGACTTTGTTTCCGACCCGACGCGGTTTGAACAAAACAATGTGCTGTATCACTATCCCATCAACCGGGATCGGCTGATCATCGGCAAGTTCTGCTCCATCGCGTGCGGCGCAAAGTTTCTCTTCACGAGCGCGAACCACACGATGAAATCGCTTTCCACCTATCCGTTCCCAATCTTCTTCGAGGAATGGGATTTGGATCGAGCGGATGTTGCGACGGCTTGGGACAACAAGGGCGATATCGTCATCGGCAACGACGTTTGGATTGGTTACGAAGCCGTCATCCTGTCCGGCGTAACCATCGGCGACGGCGCGATCATCGGCGCAAGGGCGGTGGTCACGAAGGACGTCGCGCCGTATTCAATCGTTGGCGGAGTACCCGCAAAAGAGATTCACAAGCGGTACGATTCGCAAACAATCGAGCGCCTCATTCAACTAAAATGGTGGGACTGGCCGGAGGAGAACATCCGGCAAGCGTTGCCTGCGCTGATGCATGGCAATATCGATGATCTGTTTGAAGACTGAGAAACTGGATTTGATCTGCGCGAACCCATCGAAAGGTGGGTTCGCGTGCATCATAACGCATGTGAAACACTGCGAAAAGCAATCCGGTTCAAGAATCTCTCGTTCAGGCTGTGTTATCCTTCTTTCGGGTGGTGAAACATGACAAATCAAGAGGAAAAAGCAAAAGCGGTGCGCCGGATGCAGGAATACATTATGGCGCATTATCAAGAGGAAGTGACCCTGCCGGATTTGGCGAAGGCCGCGCTGTATTCGCCATGGCATGCGCTGCGCGCGTTCTCCGAGTTGGTGGGAAAGACGCCTTTTGATTACCTGCGCGCGGTGCGGCTTTCCGCCGCGGCGAAGAGACTGCGGGACACGAACATGAGCGTATTAGACGTCGCGCTCGAGTCCGCGTTTGGCTCCCATGAGGGGTTCACGAAGGCGTTTTCGCGCGAATTCGCCATTTCGCCGCAGAGATACCGCAAAGAAACGCCGCCGATACCGCTTTTTTCTTATTATCCGGTTCGCCTGAGGGACACCACACCAACAAAAAAGGAAGGAAACGAGAATATGGCAAGTACGGTCATCTTTACGCAGGTAATCGAGCGCCCCGCCCGCAAACTGATTTTAAAGCGCGGCGTGAAGGCGGAGGACTATTTCGCATATTGCGGCGAGGTCGGCTGCGATATTTGGGGCATCTTGGAGAGCATCAAAGGCGCGCTGTATGAGTCCATCGGCCTCTGGTTGCCGGAAGGGATGCGCAAACCAGGCACATCGGAATACTGTCAGGGCGTTGAGGTGCCGCTCGACTTCTCCGGCGCGATTCCGGATGGATTCGATTGTATCGATCTGCCCGCCTGCAAGTATCTGGTCTTCAACGGCGAGCCGTATGAGGACGACGCATTCAGCGAGGCGATTGAGATCGTCTGGGACGCGATCGAGCGGTATGACCCGAAGCTCTACGGCTGGGAGTGGGCGCCGGAAGCGGGGCCGCGGTTCCAGCTGGCGCCCGTTGGCGCACGCGGGTATATCGAGGGCCTGCCGGTGCGGGAGATCAGGAAGTAAGAGAATAGGGTAGGGATCATGAGACCCCCGCTGAAAGGCGGGGGTTGATGCTATGGAAAATGTAATTTGCAAGAAATGATTTTGTTATTTAATGAAAA
>CAYVAO010000260.1:0-3981 GCA_964448895.1 uncultured Christensenella sp. | reverse complement strand
TCAACAAATCCTCTAGCGCTGAGATCTATAAACAGGTCGGTCTGGGATATGAAGATGTTCTGGTCGTACCCGCGATCAACGAGGTACTCAAAGCCGTGACCGCTAACTACACAGCGCAGCAGCTCGTAAGCAGCCGCGGCGAAGTCAGCATTCTGCTTGATGAAAACCTCAACTCAAAGCTGAACGAGTACGGCGTTGTTGTTGACGACCTCAATATCATCAACTGGGACTTCACCGAGGAGTACATCAGCGCGATTGAGGCGAAGCAGGTTGCCGAGCAGAACCTGATCAAAACTCGCACAGAGCAGGAGCAGGCGCTCGTCATCGCCAACACCGAGGCACAGAAGCAGGTTATTGCAGCGCAGGCGGAGGCAGACAAGATTCGTCTGCTCGCGGACGCAACTGCGGAAAGCAACAAAACCATTGCGGAATCGCTCAGCGATATCCTCATTCGGTATGAGCTGCTGCAAAAGTGGGACGGCCAGCTGCCCAAAGTCACCGGAGGCGCAAGCACCTTCACTGACATCTGCGGGCTGCTTCAGTAACCAAACGACACAAGCAAAGCAAAAGAGACGGGGTTTCCCGTCTCTTTGTCTATTCTCTGTTTTGGAACTAGAATGTCTGCTGTGCGAGGAACGCCGCGATCGCTTTTTCCTCCGCCCCGCCGCCGGTGATCAGCCGCGCGCAGAGCGCGCCGCTACCGTAGTTGCAGCCGGTCAGCATGTCTTCCACTCGCTTGGCAAGGGAGGCATCCATCGCGTCCGTATAACATGTTGCAGATTCGACAACGCCGTTTTTGACATTTAACAGCAGCTCTAAACAGCCGAACTCGAAACGGTTTTCGAGTGAAACGTTGAACGCGGGCGTCGCGCCAAACTTCCAGTCCCAGGAAGCGTATGTTTGCCGCTTTTGTTCCAGCTTCTCTTTGTCGATGAGATCCCAGCTGTGCGGCTCATAGACACTGTACTCTTCCTCAAATGCTTCCATCAGCGCCTGCTTCATTGTCTCAACCGTCAATGCAGGGTTTTGTGTGCCAAGGTTTGTCACGCGGCTGACCACGCTCTTGACACCCTTTGCTTCCAACTTCATTTGCGATGGCGCAAGATAGCGTCCCAGACGCGAGAAGTCGGCGGAGATCAGGATCGTGCCATGATGCAGCGCCACGTTGTTGTTGAAGCGAAACGCGTTGCCGGAGAACTTCTCCCCCGTCGCCGTCAGAACCAAATCGTTTCTGCCGGTAAACGAGGTTTCAATTCCGAACTTTGCAGCAGCTTTTTGAATCACACCAAGCTGGCGCACGAGATCATAGTGTTCCTTCGGCAATAAGAACGTAAAGTTCAGGTTGCCGAGATCATGGAACACCGCGCCACCACCGGAAGACCTGCGCGCGAGTTTGCCGCCCTCGCTCTCCAGCAATTCCACGCGGCACTCGCGCCAAGCATTTTGGTTTCGGCCGATCACGACCGTTCGTTCGTTTTGCCAGAGATAGAACGTAGCGCCGTCACCTTGCGTTTCGAAAAGAAGCTCTTCCAGCGCAAGGTTTTCATAGGGATCGACAGAGTCTGTGATCAAAAATCGGTTCAACGGCAGTCCCTCCTGTTGTTTGGTTTGGCTGTTACTGAATCGGTTTATTAGCGCTTCACTTTCTTTAGACTCGCTTTTGCCGCGGCAATCACGTTTTCTACCGTAAAGCCGAATTCTTTGAACAGGATTCCGGCAGGTGCGGATGCACCAAAGTGATCGAGGCAAACTGTTTCGCCGTCGAGTCCGACATAGCGATCCCAGCTATAGGCGGACGCGGCTTCAACGGCGACGCGCGCGCGGATGCTTCCCGGCAGAACGGATTCTTTGTAGCTTGCGTCCTGCTCATCAAACAGATCGAGACACGGCATGGAGACGACGCGCGTCTTGATGCCTTCCGCTTCCAGTTGATCCGCCGCTTTGTAGATCAGCTCTACTTCGCTGCCGCTCGCCATCAGGATTACGTCAGGCTTGCCCTTCTTCGTATCCTTAAGGATATAGCCACCCTTGTATGTACCATCACCCGTTTCCGGATACTGCGGCAGGTTTTGGCGGGTGAGCGCGAGCACGGATGGCTTCTCCGCCTCAAATGCCATGATGTAGCTGTAAGCGGTCTCTTTTGCGTCTGCCGGACGGAACACCAGCACGTCGGGCGTTGCGCGGAGCGCTGCGAGATGCTCGATCGGTTGATGCGTCGGGCCATCCTCGCCAACGCCGATGCTGTCGTGCGTCATCACATAGACGACGGGTTGATGCATGATGGCGGAGAGGCGAAGCGCCGGCTTTAGATAGTCTGTAAACACGAGGAACGTTGCGCAATACGCGTGGAACCCGCCGTAAAGCTGGATGCCGTTGCAAATCGCCGCCATCGCAAACTCGCGAATGCCAAAGTGAATATTTGCGCCCGCGCGATTTTCCACGCCAAAGAAACCTTTGCCTTTGAGCTCGGTCTTGTTGGAAGGCGCTAAATCCGCGCTGCCGCCAAAGAGGTTCGGCAGGTATTCGGCAAAGAGATTGAGCGCTTCGCCGCTGACGATTCTCGTGGCTTTCGGTTCGCTCGCGCTAAAGAGGCGCGGGTCGGTTTTCAGCGCTTCCGGCAGTTTCTTTTCGTGCCAAGCCTGCCATTTCAAATACAGTTCGGGATATGCCTTCTGATAGGCCGCAAACATTGCGTTATATTCCGCGTGCTGCTTGTTATAGCCGTTTTGAAGCTCTGCAAAATATGCTTTTACATCTTCGGGAACTGCAAACGGTTCCTCGTTCCACTGATAGAACTCGCGCATTGCCTTAAGCGCATCCGCCCCCAACGGTTCACCGTGCGCGCTCGCCTTGTTCGCCTTCGGCGTACCGTGCGCAATTTCGGTGCGAACGATGATCAGTGAAGGATGCGCCGTGTCTGCCTTTGCGTTGTCAATCGCCTGCGCAATCGCCGCCGTATCTTCGCCGTTTTCAACGTTTTGTACAGTCCAGCCATACGCTTCAAAGCGCTTGCCGACGTCTTCCGTAAACGCAAGGCTCGTGCTGCCTTCGATCGTGATCTCGTTTCTATCGTAGAGTAAAATCAGCTTGCCCAAACCAAGATGGCCCGCTAGAGAAGCCGCTTCCGAAGCAACGCCTTCCATCAGTCTACCGTCTCCCGAAAGAACATAGGTGTAGTTATCCACGACCGGATATCCTTCGCGGTTAAACTCGGCGGCAAGACGCGCTTCCGCCATCGCCATGCCGACCGCGGTTGCGATTCCCTGCCCAAGCGGGCCGGTGGTCGTCTCCACGCCGACGGTGTGACCAAACTCCGGATGGCCCGGCGTCTTGCTGCCCCATTGACGGAAGTTCTTGAGTTCGTCGATGGAGAGTCCGTATCCAAAGAGATGTAGCAGCGAATATTCCAGCATGGATGCGTGCCCTGCTGAGAGGACGAAGCGGTCTCTGCCGGCCCAGCTTGCATCTTTGGGGTCATGCCGCATCTGTTTCCAAAGCGTCAGCGCCATCGGTGCCGCACCGATCGGGAGACCCGGATGTCCGCTGTTTGCCTTTTGAACCGCCTCCGCCGCTAAAAAACGGATGGTCGTAATTGCTTTCTGCTCAATTGTGTTCATATCGTAGATCCCTTTCTGTAGAAAAATGTTTTCCGAAATGCCCAGATTTCTTGGTGTACTTCCGAAAAAGTGATAAAGAGATGGCGACGAATATTATATCATATCCGCCGCCAACATAGGTTTAATCCGTCAGATTCCGCGCTTATTTTCGCGAATCTGCTCGAGTTCCGTGCAATTATGCTTGCAAACGTGGCCTTTCAGCGGCAGGATGCGCTCGTGAATCGCGTCCACGATCCATTCCGGCTGCGGGAAGAACGCGTCTTCCATCTCGTGCGCAGGCGTGATCCAGTTCTTTGCGCCAACAACGATCGGCGGCGCATCGAGATAGTCAAACGCAAGCTCTGCAATATTACTCGCAAGGTTA